>CAKARF010000082.1 GCA_916720465.1 uncultured Atopobium sp.
CGTTGAGCCTACCAGCGATCCAAGCAAGCAAAACGTTGAAGAGCAGACTATTGGCTCGTATAGGATTGTTGCGCAGTATATTGCTGAGCTTAAGCGTCTGGGCGTATATGAGAACACGTCATTCATCATTACCGCAGATCACGGTGACTGGTATTTGACTGATTCCGACATCCAACAGCCTTCCGCTCCAGTCATCATGTACAAACCTGCTGGTCAGACTGCCGAAGAGGCGGCTCAGCCTATGCAGATTTCTGATGCACCTGTCTGGCACTACGACATCTTGTCGCAGACGCTGAAGGACATGGGTGTTGACCAGCAGACGCTTTCTAACTACACCACACCGCTTGACGAGTCCTATGAGGGTGAGAATCGTCCTCGCTACTACATTGAGACCATTTCAAATGGCAAGCGAGACATCTTTGTCAGGGAGTTTGTCATTAACGGTGACGCCAACGACATGAAGAATTGGAGCCTTACGGGTAACGAATGGCCTGTTGAACCATGGCACGACTAAATTAGACACCTGACAAGAGGGCCTAACAACAGCCCACTGGCGAGAAACCCGGTGCACTTGGCGAGAAACCCGGTGTACCCGCCGTCGAGAAATCCAACTACAAGAAAAGCCGCGTCTACACGACGCGGCTTTTTTGGTGACCAGTTATGTGAGCTGTTTCGCGAAGAAAACTTACCTGTGAGCTGGGACTACTGTGACATAATCCATGCCGGCAGACCATCAGAGAAGATGCGTGCAAGGGGATATGCCTCTTCAATAGTCAGTGTTGTAATAACGTGATAAGAGCCTTCTGCGGACGTATCAAATACCAGCGCAAGGGGTTTCTCGCCATCGGTGGTGGGAAGTGCAAGGTAGACGCAGTGCTTGGACGGATTGTAGAGCTCAACAGCCATACGCCATCCGCGCTTTGCTGCTCGCAAGGCGTTTTTCACCAGAGGCGAGTTGTCATTAAATCCACGCTCGGGATCGAAGAGCAGGGGTGTGGCAGCTGGGACAGGAAGCGAGAAGTCGGCGTCGGTACGCATGAGCTGCTGCTCGTTCTTTCTGTAGACGTACGCCGCGGAAAGGCAAGCCTGCGCCGCCTGTAACGAAGGCGCGTCGCTCAGATGGGTGGTGCAAAGCGCGTTCCAGTCGGAGACAGGAGCCTCGTTCATAACCACGTCAACAGGGTTGATGGGCAGCTGCTTTGCTGCAGTAGGAAGCTTTTCCCACGAAGCAATGGCAGACTTTGGCAGACCGCGAAGCACGTCAACTGTCTGATCGTGTAATTCATCTGCAGAAACGCTGAGCTCCAAAAGTGTCCAGGGGCGCAGAGCTCCGCGCTTAGATTTGCGAATGGTAGCGGTAATAACCTCGTCTGTCTGTGGCTTTTTGTAACGCGTGTTAAACGTGAACGTGCCGCCCTTGGAAATGAGCGCGCGAGAAGACTCGGCAAGTTTGAAATCTTCTTCTAGCTGCTTGAGAACGTTGGCGTCGACGGGAGCCATCTGATACAAAATGCCGAGAAGCTCGTTGTTAACGTGGACGTCTTCCTCAAAATTGGCAGGGTATGTTGGGGTAGGGGCAGGAGTTTCATCCTGATTGATTGCCTGCGTAGAAGCCTGGGGTTCAGAAGCTGTAATGCTAGGGGCAGAACTTGTTGCATTCAGTGCCTGCTGCAATACTGAAGGAGCAGCTTCAAGCGTCTTCTCTTCATCGGAGCCGTCGTAGGGGTTATAGGTTACGGTAAGCGAGATGGTTGGCTCGGGTACTGTTGGTTCGGGCACTACAGGATCGGCTGTTTTAAGCACTGGATCTAGCGTTTCGGTTTCAACAGGTTCTGGAGCGGCATCATCGGTTCCAGCGGGTTCTGGAGCGGCATCATCGGCAGATTCTTGCTGGAGGTCTTCTTCAGGCGCCTCAGCAGCAGATTCCTCTGCGATTGGTGCTGTTTCTGCAGCTGGCAGTTCCTCCGAGCTCTCCGCGACAGACAGCTCCTCTGGCTCCGTCGGCTCTTCTTGGGTAGGAAGTTCTTCCGCTTCAGGTTCTACCTCAACTACCAGGTGCTTTGGCTTGAGTGCGCGAATAGACTTTGCCCCACGGCGGCGCTTCCAAGGCTTGCCGTTGTTTTGCGACTCGACGTTTTTCTCGCCAGCTACAAGGGCAGCCTCAAAGGTGTCAAAGGTCAGAAGCGTTGCGTAGACGTAGCCTTTTTTGAACGCAGTGATTTTGATGAAATCGGGGCACGCCTCCATGAGAGCGCGGATGTCGTCAAAGCCAAAATCCTGCGGTGCAAGGTCGTCTTCAATGAGCACGCCCTCAACGGTAGAGAGGGGAGTCTGCTTAGAGACGCCAATGGTTGCTTTGAGTAGTTTATACAGGTAGAGAGCGTGTTCTTGTTTTATAACAGCCATGATGCTCCTGAGATAGTAGTTAGTGGACTACATACTACTCGATTTTGAACAGACAAAGATACTGATTACGCACAGAAAGTCGCAATACGTAGCGAAAAAGCGAGAACTGGACTGATAGAATAAGGCTAGATTGAAGGGAGCTTACATGATTGGTCGTTTTATTAAGAGAGCTGCAGTTAGAGCTGCAGGTTTAGCAATTACTCAGTATGCCGCAAAGGCAGCACTTCAATCCGAGGCTGGAAGAAAGCTGCTTGCTACAACGGCTTCTAAGGCTGCTAACTTAGCAGGTAATATCGCTAAAGAGCAGATTACCGCTGGATTTAATGCTCATATTAGGCCAGCACTTCCAAGCGCTGATACTATCCAATCGTCAGTAGCTCGTGCTCAGTCTGCGCTTCGTTCGGCTCAGACCTCTGTTTTGGCTGCTCAGGCACAGCTTCAGTCTAATCTAGAGAATCGTTTTTCTCGTCCAAAGAACAAGCTTTCAAAGCAGCTTGCAAGCACTGCAGAGTCGCTTGAAGAGATGGGGGAGACTCTGGCCGAGCACCAGGATGCTGCCGCAGATATCGCAGTTGCAGATGTTGCTGAGGAAATTGCTGCTCAAAGCGGACAGGATTCTGACGCTCTGTTAGCCTCTACCAAGAAGCGTAAGTCGTTTAGAAATGCGGCAATTGCTGGTGGCGTTGTGGCTGGTGCTGCTCTTGGCTTGGCTGCATACGGTGCTTATTCTATTGCTCCTCGCAAGCAAAATGATCGCCTGCTTCTGGAGCGTTGGCATGAGATTGCTCGTCATCGCTATGCTCACCGTGGCCTCTACAACAACGAGGCAGGCATTCCAGAGAACTCCCTGCTTGCTTTCCGTGCAGCTGTCGAGAAGGGCTTTGGCTCCGAGGTTGATGTTCACCTGACCGCAGACAACAAGCTGGTTGTTGTTCATGATTCAGCACTTGATCGTCTCTGTGGCGTACAGAAGATTGTTGAGGAGTCCACGCTGGAAGAGCTCCGTGGCTTGAGGCTTCTTGCTACTGACGAGCAGATTCCAACGTTCGAGGAAGTCCTTGAGGTCTATGCATGGAGTGGTTCCGGTGAGCTACCTGCACCTTTGATTATTGAGGCTAAGACACGCAACAATAACGCTGAGCAGCTGACAGAAAAGATTATGCAGGCTCTTGATCTTCGTCCTGTTCGTGCATGCATCGAGAGCTTTGATCCTCGCGTTTTGCAGTGGCTGCGTCAGAACCGTCCTGAGATGCTTCGTGGCCAGCTTTCGGAGAATTTCCTGGTTGACCGTCAGACTAAGCACATGAACATTGCTACGCGAGCCGGCGCTACAGCTCTCTTTGGTAATTCTGTTGGTCGTCCAGACTTCATTTCTTACAAGTTTGAAGATCGCAAGAACCCCTTTGTTAAGCTGGCTTGCAATACCATGGGCGCACACCTGATTACCTGGACCGTTAGGAACGAGGAGGACATGATTGCCTCCGAGCTTGAAGGTGCGCCTGTCATCTTTGAGGGATTTATCCCAACTCCCGCGTCGCTGATCAACTAGCTTTCTACTTAGCGAGAAGAACGTTTGGCTTAAACTACGGCCAAAATTTATAGGTTTATCTGGGACTCCACGGGTTTCTCGCCCGCGGAGTTTCTTGTGAAAAGTTCCTTAAGATTGTTGTATGAATATATGTACATATATCAATTTAAGGAGTAGACTAGGCATAACAACAACCCAAGGAGGAGCTATGAGCTCAAAGACAAAGGTGAAAATTGCTCGCATTGTCTGTTCTGCTGTTTTGCTAGGTATTGCTTACGCGGTTGAACACGCATTTGACCTGCAGCTCTGGCAGGCACTGCTGCTTTACCTGTTGCCTTACGCTGTTGCGGGATACGATGTTGTTCTAGAAGCATGGGAGAGCATCACTGAGGGTGAGTGCTTTAACGAAGACTTGCTCATGACCATTGCTACTGTTGGTGCCTTGCTCATTGGCTTTGTGCCTAACGGTTCTCCTATGTTTGATGAGGCCGTCTTTGTCATGCTGTTCTTCCAGGTAGGAGAGGTGTTTGA
>CAKARF010000083.1 GCA_916720465.1 uncultured Atopobium sp.
AGAGCCAAAACAATGCCCAAGCAAATCATGCCCAGTTTATTTTTCTTAAAGATGTTCCAGCTGACCTGCCAATAGCTCTGCGCACGGACCTTTCCCGTGGCAGCCTGCTCCGCTTCTTGAGCCTTGGCGGCATCCTCAAGTACAGCTTCAGTCTTTTGGACTTTCTCGCTATTTTTATCGCTCGTAAACAAAGCCATTACTCTGATGCCTCCTCTCCAAGACGAATTCGTGGATCAACTACTGCATACAAAATATCAACAAGTAAATAAATCACGACGCAGATGATTGCCACATACATGACGCTACCTTGAATCAACGGCAGGTCACGAGCATTAATTGCATCGATAAGCAGCTTACCCATACCGTTCATGTTGAAGATCTGCTCAATGATGATGGAACCGGTAAGGATGTCTCCCAGCTGAGATCCAGCAATAGTAATAATGGGAATCAGAGCATTTCTAAGTGCATGCTTCAACACAATAGCGGAGCGCTTTAAGCCCTTAGCTTCGGCAGTTCTAATGTAGTCCTGGTTTAAAACATCCAGCATGCTGGTTCTGGTAACACGAGCAATACTTGCTGCGTAACGGGAACCCAGCGCAATGACAGGAAGAACATACGCGGAAGGAGTTTTAACGCCAGAGAGCGGGAACCACTTAAGCGTCAAAGCAAAAATAATCTGCAGCACTAATGCCACCCAAAACGATGGAGCAGAAATACCAAAGATTGCAGCTGACATAAGTGTTCTATCAAGCCATTTTCCATGGTTTACTGCGGCGAGAATACCCATCAAAAGACCAAGCACTATGGCAAAAAGATACGCGAACACTGCTAAGCGCAGCGTAACGCCCAGAGCCTTTGTCAAAAGTGCAATGACAGGTCGCTTCTGAGTGTAAGAAGTTCCAAAATCTCCACCAAGCATTTTTACAAACCAGTTTGCGTACTGCTCTGGAATTGGCTTATCAAGACCCATGGTATGGCGAACCTGCTGAACCGTAGCCTCATCAGCCATATCGCCCATCATGACTCGTACTGGGTCACCTGGGACAATGTTCAAGACAAAAAACGTTAAAGCAGAAATGCAAACTACAACGCTCACTGCTTGAAGGATTCGTTTGATTAGAAACGATCTCACTCCTGAGCTCCTCTCCCCTCAAGAAAATGAAGCGGCATCCAAGAATCTTAGATGCCGCTTTAAAGTTTATAGCAAGTTTGCTACTTAGTCCTCTGGAACGGTGTAATCGGAATTTGATGTATCAATATCGACATCAAAGAAGTGATAAATCAAGTTTCCAACCTTAGCGTTCTTGACGTACTTCTTAGCGACAAAGGAGTTCTTTGGCCAGTACAGAGGAAGTGTTGCAAAGTCTGTACGTGTGAGCAGGTTATCTGCGTCCTTGTAATCCTCTGTTCTCTTGTCCTTGTTAGACTCAGAGCGACCCTCAACAAGAAGCTTGTCAAACTCTGGGTTGTTGTAGAAGGAAGACTTCTTTGCAGCGTTGGTACTGTAGAAGTAGGTGTAAAGGTGCTGATCGCCATCAGCAAACAGTGGATACCAACCAAGGGTAGTAATCTGAAGGTTACCAGCAGCCCAGTCGGTGTTCCAAACTGCGTTGTCCTCTACCTGGACATCAAGGGTAACGCCAATCTTGCTCCAGTACTCCTGGACAGCAACAAGGAGCTTCTCGTAAGACTTTCTAACCTTTGCAGAAAGCTTAAGACCAGAAACACCAGCCTCAGAGAGAAGAGACTTAGCCTTCTCTGGATCATACTCAAACGCAGGAGCGTTCTTGTCGTTACCAGGGGTTGCTGGTGCAAGCCAACCACTTGCAACAGTACCGTTACCGGAAGCAATGTTGTCAACAAGCTCCTGGCGGTTAATTGCCAAGGAGAGTGCCTGGCGAACCTTAGGATCAGTAAGCTCAAAGCCCTCTTTGAGGTTAAGGTTGATGAAGTTAACACCAAGGGTCTGATATGCAGTGATAAGGTCCTTGACGTCAGCATCGCTTGAGTACTGCTGATACAGAGAAGATGGAAGATCGCAGAAGTCAATATCGTTGTTCTTGAATGCAAGCAGCTGGGTGTTGGAATCGTCGTAGTAGTGAATACGAATCTCATCCAGAGCAGGCTTACCGTCATGGTAGTCATCAAAGCGCTCAAGGACTACCTCAGTGGTGTCATCGTTGCTCTTAATCTTGTACTTACCAGTACCAATGAGGTTAGTACCGGTACCCCAATCAGCACCAGCAGCCTCACAAGCCTTCTCTGGGAAGATGCAAGCATAGGAAATACCAAGAACGCTTACAAAGACAATGTAAGGCTCAGAAAGCGTAAAGGTAAAGTGAGTGTCGTCCTGAACAGTCAGGCCCTCAAGCTCAGTAGCCTTACCAGCAAGCATCTCTGGAGCGCCCTTGATCTTGTCAAAGAAGCTGGTAGAGAGAGCCTTGGTCTCTGGCTTAAACATACGCTCAAAGGTGTACTTAACGTCCTTTGCGGTCAAAGTAGTACCATCGTGGAACTTAATTCCCTCTTTGAGCTCGCACTTAAGGGTGACACCATCAGACTCAAAGGTTGGAATCTCTTTAAGCAGGCAGGTAACAAGCTCGTTATCCTCAGTCCAACGAAGCAGGGACTCACAAACAGAGTCTGCAACGCATGCGGACTGAGAGTTGTTTGCACGCTGCATATCAAGGCCCTGCTTAGAGTTTGCAGAACCATAACGAAGAATCTTCTTCTTGTCAGATGCCTGAGCAGTATCAGTGGAGGAAGAGTTGCAGCCAGCCAACATCATAGATGCGCCACCACCAGCCGCTACCATACCTGATGCCTTCAAAAAATTACGACGGCTTAGTGAGTTCTCCAGCATGTTAACCCTTCTTTCTTATTAAAACGATTTATAAGACAACCCTGCTGGGGTTAGATAACTATACAAAACAATTACCTGCATCTACCCATATATACCTAGGATGAAATAGACATGAAACATTAAATTGCGACGATAATAGCAAAATCTATTTACCTGCACTTTTTGTCAAATCATATAGGATTTACCTATATTGAAACATAAAAATTGACTAAGCATTTTTGGACAGTTGTCCATTTTGTCTATAAAAATATTGGCAGGTACCAAAGAGATACCTGCCAATACAAATGCATGTAACGAGAAAAACTCTCTGCCTTAGTGCTTACGCCTCATAAGACCTGCAGCTGTTAAAGCAGATGCACCCATAACCATAAGAGGCATTACCAGAAGCTCTTCTCCCGTATTAGGAAGCTGTGCTTTCTTCTTCTTTGTCTTCTTCTCTTTTACAGGAGAAGCAGGGTTAGAAGGCTCTTCTGGAGCTGGAGTTGGTGCTGGAGTTGGAGTATCAGACTCAACAGTTAAGGTAACCGTCTTTGCTGCCTCATAGTCATTGCCTGCGGCTGCGGCATTACCGTTGAAGTAATAGTAATAGGTAACGGAATATGCACCTGGAGTCTTGGAGATTTCTTCTGCCTTCTGAGCAACAGTTGCTGCATCCATAGTTGCGGTATCAAGTGCAACGGTACCACTCTGATCAACAACCTTTACGCGAGCATCAGCAGAACCAGCAGCAGGGGTAACCTGGCCAGCGCTGTGATCAACCATAGCATCAAGGTTATCAAGAATAGTCCAGGAATCCTGATTAGCAGTGATAGTGCTGTCGTGTGCCGTAACTACCTGTCTAAGCTCTGTATAAAGTGGAGGAATGACGCCGTTGTTAAGGTCAAGCTCGTCAGTTGAGTTCTCAGAAGCATTGATGACAAGGTTGCTGCCGGAAAGAGAAGTGTATGAATATTCCTGATACACATCATCAGCAAGATCATTATCAACAGCCAACTGCCAGCCAGGAAGATTGAGGTACAGTCCCCTATTGGAATTTCCAGTGTGAACCGAATAGCCATAGTCTCTCATGGCATTCTTAATGTTGGTCAAATCAATGTAGTATGCACCACCGGTATACAGTGCATCATTTTCTGTTGCGCTGTGACGGTCTTCGTACAAGATATTGTCAACGTGAATATCACTTGCAGAAATAGTTGGCATGTAATTCCACTCATCCTGTGGAATAGCGTAATAGCTGCCGTCAGGCCTAATAATGACGCCCAGATATTTCTTGTTGCTGCTAAGAATGGAATTGTTTGTTCCCTCTTCCAGGACCTGCCTTGCAAACCTGGCTGAAACACGAGGGTTTCCATAAGAGGTTCTGTGGTCAAGCAGATACTGGGTAAGGCTTACATAGTTAGTGCCATACAGATTGAGAGTAGAGCCATTGGTAAGCGTCAGAGGGACGGTAAGCGTAATGGACTCACCAGCAGCCAGGGTGCCAGAGATAGAAATGGAACGCATCTCAGCATTGTCCTGACCAGCTGCCTGGTATGCGGCATAAGCATTAGCTGCAGGCTGAGAACCAGAACCACCGTTCAGT
>CAKARF010000084.1 GCA_916720465.1 uncultured Atopobium sp.
AGATGGAGGAGCGCGCTTTACAGGAGCAGACTCTTGAGGCTCTTCAGGCAGAGGTTCTTGCTCAGGTCCAGGCAGGCGGCAAGGTTTCTTCTGACGTTGTAGATACTGATCGCCTTACCAAGATTGTTCAGGATGCAACTCAGCCTTCTGCAGAGGTAACTCCTGCTCCAGCGTTCACCAAAGCTGAGGCAGAAAGCGCAGCTGACCAGAATGGCAATGCGGCTCAGAAGAACTTCGCTGGTCAGCAGGGTAGTGTTGAGCAGCAGGATAGCGCTGCTCAAGAGCAGGCTGCTGACGCAACAGCAGATACCGAGGTAGCTCCAGCAGAGCGTCCAGGACACGCACGCACCGGCGCTGCACGTCGTCGACATCGTAATGCTGAGCCAAAAGAAGCGGCTCAGGAGGGCGAGAAGACACAGGAAAACGCACACGCCAACAACCAAGAGCGTCCTTCTCGCGATCGTAGACAGAACAACCAGCGTAACAAGAATCGCAAGCAGGGTCAGGCAAGCGAGCCGTCGCTTTCCAAAGAGGCTCTGCAAGAGATGAAGCTTTCTGAGCTTCGTGCTAAAGCAACTGAGCTGGACATTGAATACGCAGGTGTTCATAAGTCTGATTTGATTGAGCTTGTATATGCCGCATCTGCAGCTGCTGAGGGCTTTAAGACTGTTGAGGGTATTCTTCAGATAAGCAACGAAGGCTACGGCTGGATTCGTACGGGCAATTACATGGAAGGCGATGACGACGCCTTTGTTCACCAGCAGATTATTAGAAATCTTGGCCTGCGTCCGGGTGATAGCGTCTTGGGCATGGTTGGACCTGCTCGCGTAAATAGCAAGTATCCGCCACTTCTTAAGGTTACCCAGGTTAACGGTGGGGAAGTTGAGGGCCTTAAGGACCGTCCTCGCTTCAAAGATCTGACTCCTATTTTCCCAGACCAGCCTCTTACGATGGAACACGGTAAAGACTCTATTACTGGCCGTGCAATTGATTTGGTGGCTCCTATTGGTAAGGGTCAGCGTGGTTTGATTGTCTCGCCTCCAAAGGCAGGTAAGACCACCATTCTGAAGCGCATTTGCCAGTCTATTACTACTAACAATCCTGAGGTTCACCTCTTCTGCCTCTTGGTAGACGAGCGTCCTGAGGAAGTTACGGACATGGAGCGCTCCATCAAGGGCACCGTTGTTGCTTCAACTTTTGATATGCCAGCAGAGAATCACACCGTTGTTTCGGAGCTCGTCATTGAGCGAGCAAAGCGTCTAGTTGAGATGGGTCAGGATGTTGTGGTCATTCTGGACTCCATTACACGTCTTGCTCGTGCATATAACCTGGCCATTCCTGCATCTGGCCGCATTCTTTCTGGTGGTGTTGACTCCGCAGCTCTGTATCCACCAAAGAAGTTCTTGGGTGCAGCTCGAAATATCGAGAACGGCGGCTCGCTCACTATCATTGCGTCTGCCCTGGTAGATACAGGCTCCAAGATGGATGAGGTTATCTTCGAGGAGTTCAAGGGCACTGGTAACATGGAGCTCAAGCTTGATCGAGACCTGGCAGATCGCCGTATCTTCCCAGCTATTGATCCTGTTTCTTCTGGTACTCGTAATGAGGATCTGCTTATTAAGCCAGAGCTTCAGCCTATGGTATGGGGCGTTCGCCGTATTCTTGCAGGCTTCAATAACACTGAGCGTGCAACTACCGCTCTTATCAGTGGTCTTAAGCAGACCGACAATAACCAGGACTTCCTGATTAGATCTGCAAAGAAGGCTGCACAGTCTGACTATCCGCAGAATTAGTCAGATTTAAAGATGGCTCAAGAAGTGCTTTCCAATCTATGTTGGGAGGCACTTCTTTTTTCTCGTCATTTTGTTGAATAACTGCCAAAGAATTATGAAAAAGTTTTAAAGACGCTGTAAAAAATAACGAATTACGCTATAGTCATTTCTAACAGCACAATTATGTGTTGCAGCGGATTATACAAAGATGAAATGAAGCCCACCCGTTGCTCACGTCGCCCGTATTGGGTTTAGTAGCATATGCAAATTTAGCGTGTGTCTTCATGCATCTTCTTAGCGTTTGTAGGGGGAGTATGTATGACAGAAGGTAGGAATCCGGCAGTAGTTGCCGGCCTGCTCAGTGGACTGGTTCTGGTAGCAGAGCCAGCATCTGCGTATGCCCTTACCGCTAATGAAATTCTCCAAACCCCACTTGGTGCAATCTTTACGGGCATCGGAGTGGGACTTGCTGCGGTTGCTGTCATTTCTGGCGCTGCGGTAGTGGTTTCTCGCGTTGCAAATCGTGGCGAGAAAACCGATGGGGCAGAAGCAAAGATTCAGCCAAGCACTACATCTCAGGTTGAAGATGAGGCTGCATCTTCAAAGCGAGTTGCAACTGCATCGAACTTCTCGCCAGAAGAGAGCATGGTGATTCCGCTGGACTCTCCAAGGCGCTCGATTGCCGCATACAAGCCAAAGCACATGAAGGCTTCTCAGTGGGATATGAGCGGCTCTATTCGCGTTCAGTCTGCTGAGCCGCCTATCCAGTCTGCTGAGTCACCTGCAAAGAAGGCACAGGTTGTAAGCGCGGCTGCAGAGGACGCTCTTCCAGTTCGTGCAAAGAAGGCGCCCGCGCACTCTACAAACGACTACGCACAGATTGCAGAGAACTACACCAAGCTTTTGAGCTGGCGTGAGCGCACCGTTGCGCGAGCAAAGGGCGCTGCTGCCGTACTTCTTGAACGCTTGGGACAAGATCCTATGGATGGTCTGCCTATTATTGAGCGCGCTGACGGAACAGTTGGTGACGTTGGTACAGCTTGGTGGACTAAGGCTGTAGGAGAAGAGTCCATTACGCGCGATTTTGGTATTGCTGAGATTGGTGCCGAGGCTATTCCTGAAGACTTTACCAACCATGCTGCTGATATTTCTAGCCGTATCTCTTACGTTGACCAGGGAGTCTTCCCTGAGAAGCGCACGATTGACGAGCTTGAGCACGTTGATGACTGGACGCTTGCACTGGCTGCAATGGACGAGCATCTGGCTCGCCATGATCAGCAGCAGATGCGTAAGTATCATCCAGTACAGCTGCCGCTCATTAGCCAGGCTGCTGCTGAGGCAGAAGTTGCAAACTCGGTGGAGTTGTCGAGTGCAAAACCCGCTGCATCTCATAAGATTGCTGCAGCTCAGGTACGTCCTTCTCGCGAGCCAAACTACGCTGGTGTGGTTGCGCAATCAACCGCAATGCCGCTGGTAAAGGCCACAAACGATACCTCCTCGCATGTTCAGGACATCTTTGATGCGGTTGAGCGTGAGATGGCAGCTGAGCTCCAGGCAGCTGACGAGAGGCCAACACGCGAGCTGCTCCGCCTTATTGACGGTGGTACCAGCAAGATGAAGAAGATTTCTTCGCTTGATTTGAGCGAGAAGACCGCTGCAGATAAGCCGTCTTACAAGCCTCGTCACTTTGCGGGTGAGCTTCCGTTGGTACGTGAGGCATAAGCAGACGCATGTAGAGCGGTTTGAAGGCAACGGTACAATTGTCACACAAGTCTGGGGTCAGTAGAAACATCCGGATTCTCTAAAATTATTTCAAGTTAGATAACATTTTTTGGCTGTGGTTCTTTTTTAAGGACTGCAGCCATATTGTGTTGTGTCACATATTCAACGCTATGGAGAAAAGGAGATGAATATGGCACATAAGCTAACGCGACGACGCTTTTTGGAGGTGGCCGGGACCATTGCGGGGTCGTTTGCTCTAGCGGGTTGTTCGCCAAAGAACCAAGACCCTAACTCCATCTACGTTGGCGTGATGGGCCCATTCACCGGCGACGTTGCTCAGTATGGCCTTGCTGTGCGAAGTGGCGTTCTTTTGTACCTCAAGGAGTTCAACAAGAAGGGTGGCGTTAACGGACGCCAGATTGTCCCTATTGTTGAGGACGAGAAGGGCGATTCAACTGAGGCCATTCTTGTCTATAACAAGCTTCTTGACGAGAATGTCTGTGCAATTCTTGGAGACGTTACCTCAACGCCCACCATTGCACTGGCACAGAAATCGGTACTGGACAACATCCCCTGTGTAACCGCATCCGCTACCGCCGAAGATGTTGTAGCGCATGGCCACAACATGTTCCGCGCTACCGTAACTGACCCGTTCCAGGGCGTTGTTCTTGCAGAGTTTGCTAAAAAGCAGGGTTATCAGCGCGTAGGAACCATCTTTAACTCCGGCGGCGATTACGAGATTGGCGTTAATAACGCATTTGTTCAGAGGGCTCGTGAGTTGGGTGTTGAGGTTGTTTCTCAGCAAGGTTACCCAACAGGAGCCGTTGACTTTAATGCCCAGCTTACCAGCATTATTGGACTTGATCCTGATGCTATCCTGGCACCAAACTATTACCAGGATAACGGCAAGATTGTGACGCAGGCTCGTCAGCTTGGCTGCAAAAA
>CAKARF010000085.1 GCA_916720465.1 uncultured Atopobium sp.
AAACAGCTTAGGATGATTGCAGGCGCAGAAAAGGGAAAAGAATCAATAGAAACCAGTGGTGGAGAAATAACGAAATTGGGATTTTACGACGCCATGTAGTGTGATTCAAGCAGTTAGACAGGGTATGATATATAAGTTGAATACTGTGTCTATCAACCGAAGATAGATGCCCGACGTCAAGGAAAAAGCTATGCCTAATTTCCTCTCTAAGATTCTGTCCTTTGGTGCTGATAAGGACCTCAAAGCATATAAGCGTATTGTCGAGAAGATCAATGCGCTTGAACCAACAATGCAGGCAATGAGTGATGAAGAGCTTCAGGCCCAGACCGAGAAGTTCAAGGCTCGCTATGCCGAGGGAGAAAGCCTAGATGATCTTCTCCCAGAGGCTTTTGCAACGGTGCGTGAGGCTTCGGTAAGAACTATTGGTCAGCGTCATTTTGACGTCCAGCTTATTGGTGGTATTGCGCTCCACAAGGGCACTATTGCAGAGATGAAGACCGGTGAAGGTAAGACGCTTGTCTCTACCCTTGCTGGTTACCTTAACGCACTGAGCGGTGAAGGCGTTCACATTGTTACCGTCAACGATTACCTGGCTAAGCGAGACAGTGAGTGGATGGGCACCATCTATAAGTTCTTGGGTATTAGCGTTGGTCTTCTGCAGAACGGTATGCGCTTGAGCCTTAAAAAGCCTGCGTATGAGGCAGATATTACCTACGGAACAAACTCTGAGTTTGGCTTTGACTACCTGCGCGACAACATGGTTACCCGTCCTGAGATGCGCGTGCAGCGTGGACACCACTACGCCATCGTCGACGAGGTTGACTCCATCCTTATCGATGAGGCTCGTACTCCTCTGATTATTTCTGGTGCTGGCACTAAATCTGCTGGTACCTACAAGGATTTTGCTAAGGCAGTTCGTGGCTTAACTCCAGATGTTGACTTTGAGATGGACGAGGCAAAGCACACCATCGCAACAACAGAGATTGGTCTCGAGAAGGTCGAGCGCGCTCTTAACATTGACGACATCTACAACGATGAGTCCGGTCAGCTGGTAAATCACCTGCAGCAGGCACTGAAGGCTGAGTACATGTTCCATCGTGACCAGCAGTATGTTGTCATTGACGGTGAAGTAAAGATTGTTGACGAGTTTACTGGTCGTATTATGGAAGGCCGCCGTTATTCTGAGGGTCTTCATCAGGCAATCGAGGCAAAAGAGAACGTTCAGGTACGTGAAGAGAATCAGACTCTGGCAACTATTACGCTCCAGAATTACTTCCTCATGTACGACAAGCTCTCTGGTATGACCGGTACTGCAATGACCGAGGACGCAGAGTTCCGTGAGGTTTACCACGTTCCTGTTCAGGTTATTCCGCCTAATCGTCCCGTTAAGCGTGAGGACCTTGATGACCTGGTCTATCGCACTATTGACGCTAAGTTTGAGGCTGTTGTAAGAGACGTCGAAGAGCGCCATCAGAATGGTCAGCCAGTACTGGTTGGTACCGTTTCTATTGACAACTCCGAGCGTATTTCTCGCATTCTTTCTAAGCGCGGCATTAAGCACAACGTTCTGAACGCTAAGTTCCATGAGCGTGAGGCACAGATTATTGCTCAGGCTGGTCGTATGGGTGCGGTTACTATCGCAACCAACATGGCAGGTCGTGGTACCGATATTCTTCTGGGCGGTAACCCAGACGTTATGGCTGAAGATATCCTTCGCAACCAGGGAATTGAGCCAGCCGAGGCCACTCCGGAGCAAAAAGAAGCCGCTCGCAAAGAGGCCAAAGAGATTTGCGCTACTGAGCGTGAGGCAGTAACTGCCGCAGGTGGTTTGTGCGTTATTGGTACCGAGCGTCACGAAAGCCGTCGTATTGACAACCAGCTCCGTGGCCGTTCTGGTCGTCAGGGAGACCCTGGTCAGACTCAGTTCTACCTCTCTCTTGAAGATGATCTGATGCGTCGCTTTGGCGGAGACCGCATGGACGGCGTTGCGGCAATGATGCAGCGCTATGAGCTTCCTGACGATATGCCAATCAAGGCAAAGATTGTCACCAAGCTTGTTGAGGGCGCCCAGCATAAGGTTGAGGAAGTCAACTTTGCAATGCGTAAGAACGTCCTTGATTACGATGACGTCATGAACAAGCAGCGCCAGGTCATTTACGCAGAGAGAAATAAGATTCTTGACGGTAAGGATCTTATGGAGCTTATCGAGACAGTCACCGCTTCTACTACTCAGCGTGTTTGCGAGGAGTTCTGCTACGGAGACGCTGACGAGTGGGATCTTGAGGGCCTTGAGAAGTGGCTCACCGAGCTTACTGGTAAGACAGACCTTCCAGAGTTTACCGAGGACACTAAGTTTGAGCAGCTTGAAGAGGACGTTACCGCTTTTGTTCAGAAAACCTTTGACGAGAAGACCCAGAAGCTCGGAGAAGAAGTTATGCGTGAGCTTGCTGCTCAGGTAATGCTTCGCGTTATTGACACTCGCTGGATGGCATACCTCCAGGAAATGGATTACCTAAAGACTGGTATTGGTCTTCGTGGTTTTGGCCAGCGCGATCCTCTGGTTGAGTATAAGGCTGAGGCGTATGAGGCATTTACGTTGTTGGTAAACACCATGTACGAGGACTTCCTTCGTACTATTCTTCGCCTTGAGCTGGTTAATCGTCCACGTCAGAATACTGAGGCAGAGGCATTCCAGAATGCTCACTATTCTGGTGGAGAAGAGACTGACGGCGATCAAAAGTCACTTAAGCAGGGCAAGAGCATGCTTAAGAACGCCGCAGCTATTGGCAAGAGCCCACAGGGAACCGGCGCTAGCCAGTCTTCTGTGTCTACCTATCGTAAGTCTGACGATCCAAATCCTTACGTCAATGTTGGTCGCAACGATCCTTGCCCATGTGGAAGTGGTAAAAAGTTTAAGAACTGCCACGGCCGAAACAGGTAAGAATGGCTGATACAGAGGTTGTTTCGCTCCAAGCTTTAGCGGAGCGTCTCTTAGAGGTAGAAGGATATCTTCACCTCGCCGAGAAGCGTCAGCAAATTTCAGAACTTGAAGCGGAAAGTGCTCGTCCCAATTTTTGGGACGACGCTGAAGCTGCGCAAAAGGTAATGACCCAACTAGCATCGCTTCGCGACGACGTTGCTGGCATTGATAGGGCTAAAGAGAAACTCGGTGATGCCGAGGCTGCCTTTGAGCTTGGAACAGAACTTGAAGACCAAGCGTCACTTGATGAATCTCAAGCGCTGGCGGTATCCCTTGAAAAAGATTTATCTGAGCTTGAGCTTTCAAGTTGGTTTACTGATGAGCTTGATCATGGCGCTGCAATTGTTACCATTAAGCCTGGTCAAGGCGGTCTTGAGTCTCAAGACTGGTGCGAGATGCTTTTTCGCATGTATCTCAAGTATTGTGACCGCCGTGGTTGGAAGGTTGACATCAATGATGCTCCCGTTGCGGAGGTTATTGGCCTTGACCGTGCAACTTTTACCGTAAGCGGTAAGAACGCTTACGGCATGCTTCGTGCAGAGCAGGGCGTACATCGCCTGGTAAGAATTTCTCCTACTGACGATAAAAAACGCAGGCAGACATCGTTTGCTGGCGTAGAAGTTTTACCTGTTCTTCCAGAAGATATTGAGGTTGACATTGACCCCAATGACCTGCGCATTGATGTATATCATGCATCTGGTCCAGGAGGCCAGGGAGTCAATACCACAGATTCGGCAGTTCGTATTACTCACATTCCAACAGGAACAGTAGTAACCTGCCAAAATGAACGCAGCCAATTGCAGAACAAGGCTGCAGCAATGAATATCTTGCGTAGCCGTTTGTATGAGATTGAAAAAGAGAAACGCGAGGCTGAGCTTGATGAGCTTCGTGGTCCAAAGAGAGAAATCTCGTTTGGAAATCAGATTAGGAGCTATGTTCTTTATCCTTATCAACTTATTAAGGATTTAAGAACAGGTGCAGAAACAGGAAACGTAGAGTCCGTTCTTTCAGACGGCGATCTTGACCAGTTCATCATTGCGTATCATCGCTGGGTTGTTGGCGGAAAGGATTAGTGTGCAAAAATCTACTTGGCAAAAGACCTTTAAAGACTCGTTCTTTATCGTCCTTGGCTGTGCAATTTTTGCAGTTGGCCTTGATGTTTTTGAAGTTCCAAACGGACTTGCTGCTGGTGGTATTACCGGTTTTGCAACGGTTATTAGGGCTGTTGCGCTACCTTTTGGATTTGACCTGCCTGTTGGTATGCAGACAATCGCCATGAATATTATTTTGATGGCTTTTGTTGCAAAAAGTGGAAACAAAAAATACTTGCTCAAGAGCGTTG
>CAKARF010000086.1 GCA_916720465.1 uncultured Atopobium sp.
TCAAAGTGTGAGATTTTGTACGGCCGTTTGTTATTTTTGGTAGGAGGTACTATGGGTGAAACTTTTGACATCGATATCGATGCCACTGACCCAAAGTCGCCTGAAGGAAAAGATGTGTGCGAGCAGTGCGACACACTTCTTTCCGTCCGCGGAATCAAGAAGTCATTTGGTTCCAACGAGGTATTAAAAGGCATTAACTTAGATTTGGCGCCAGGAGAGGTTATCTCTCTTATTGGTGGCAACGGTTCCGGTAAATCTACCCTCATGAAGATCATCATGGGTATTTACTCTGCCGATGAGGGAGAAATTTCTATCGATCGTCAAAAGGTTGATATCTCCAACCCTAAGGCCGCACTTGCACACAGTATCTATATGGTTCCTCAGGAGCCAATGCTGTTCCCTAACATGACCGTTAGAGAGAACATCACCATTGGCTTTGAGGCTCCAAAAGCCGAGCTCAACAAGATGCTCGAAGATACTATGAAAGAGATTGGCTGGGAGCTTGATCTGGACCGCAAGGCAATGACGCTTTCCATTGCTGAGCAGGGCATGGTTGAGATTCTCCGCGGTCTTATGCGCCACTCCGAGATTCTTATTCTGGACGAGCCAACTTCTGCACTTACCTTTGACGAGGTACAGAGTCTCTTCAAGGTAGTCCAGGAGCTCAAGCAGAAGAACATTGGCATCATCTACATTACCCACCGCCTGGCAGAGGTCTTTGAGATTTCCACCAGCATCGGTATTCTGCGCGACGGCGTTATGGCTATGCGCGGCAAGGTAGAGGACTTCACGCGAGAAGATCTTGTACGCGGACTTCTTCCACCAGACGCAGCAGAGATTAAGAAAGAAATTGCCGAGAGCGCAAACATTGATTACGACGCAGAGCCTATTTTTGAACTTGCTGAGTTCACAGGCTATGGCTTTGCTGACGTAAACCTCAACATTTATCCAGGCGAGATTGTTGGTCTTGCAGGTATCGTTGGTGCTGGTAGATCAGAGATGGCTACCACCATTTACGGTATGGATAAGGTGTTGGGCGGCAAGGTATTTGTTGACGGCAAAGACATCACCGGCAAGTCTACCAAGGACGTCATTGCTGCAGGTCTGAGCTATGTCCCAGAGGACCGCTTTAACGACGGTCTGTTTAGAATTCGCGACGTTGCCGAGAACACCACAAGCTCTCTGCTTGCTAACTCTTCTCTTGGTAAGTTGCTGCTTAACCGCAAAGAAGAAGATAGGGTTTCTCAGAACTACGTTGATAACTTCCGTACCAAGGTTACTGGCCTTGATCAGGAGGTAGGCGGCCTTTCTGGTGGTAACCAGCAGAAGATTGTTATTGGCCGCGCATTCTCGGTTGCTCCAAAGGTTGTTATTTTGGACGAGCCAACCCGTGGTATTGACGCTGCTGCTCGTGGCGATGTATACGCTGTTTTGCAGGAGCTCCGTAAGCAAGGTGTTTCTATTCTTCTGATTTCTTCTGACATGGAAGAGATTATTGAGCTTGCTGATCGCGCGTTCACTATGTACCAAGGTCGCATTAATCACGAGTTCAAAAAAGAAGAAATTACGCAGGACAACCTCATGTCCGCTGCATTTGGATTGTAGGAGGTGACGTATGGATCTTGTAAAGCGCCTTCTCAAGGCTAGGGGACTGAGCAGCCTCGCATTTCTGATTGCTCTCTTTATTATTGTTGGTGCAATGAATCCCGCATTCTTGACGCCAGCAACAATTGCTGCCTGCTTTAACACGTCCGTTGTCTACACATTGGTCGCTGTTGGTGTGGCTTTTACTCTGTTCATTGGTGAGATTGACGTTTCTGTTGGTTCTAACTTGGGTCTTGTTGCTGTGGTAGTTGGCAGCATGCTGAGAGATGGAACTCCACTTCCTGTTGCTTGCCTGGTGGGCATTCTCATTGGTATAGTAATTGGTCTGGTTAACGCATGGGGCGTTGCCGTTATGAAGGCTCCATCGCTCATCTTTACCCTAGGTACCAACGGTGTTCTGCGCGGTATTGTCTACGTCTACACCAACGGTCAGTGGGTTGAGAACCTTCCTAAGGAGTTCAAGGACTTCTCGGCAGTAACTGGTATTGGTGACTTTACTGTTTACTACTGCGCAGTTATTGCACTGGTTATTCTGATTCACTTTGCACTAACCCAGACCCGTCGTGGTCGCTGGTTTGCAGCAGTTGGCGATAACGCTAACGGCGCAACTCTGGTTGGTATTCCAGCTCTTCAGACCAAGATTCTGGCATACGTCATCTGCGGCGTTATGGCAGCTATCGGCGGCATTATCTTCTGCAGCCGTATTGGCTTTGTTACCCCAATGAGCGGTAACGGCTACGAGATGAAGGCTATTGCAGCTTGCGTTCTTGGTGGCGTTAGCCTGCTCGGTGGCGTTGGCTCCGTCCTTGGTGCAGCTGTCGGTTCCGTCATCATGGCATCCATCAGCTACCTGTTGGTCTTCATGGGTTTCTCGTCAAATTACGACAACGCAATTACTGGCGTTATCCTGATTGTCATTGTTGTTGTAGATGCTTTGCTTCAGCATCGCTCTATTGTTCAGAATAGGCACGCTCGTCTGAACGCACGCGTTTCTCCAAAGGCAACCTCTGAGATTCTTGCAGAGCAGATTGCAGACTTTGGTGAGGCTGCAATGAGCTCTTTGGGTAAGAAGGGCGGTGTTCGCTAATGATGAAGACGCTTAAGGGATTTTTGTCCAAGGGCCAGACAGGCTGGAACATGATTCTTGTTGGCCTTTTAGTACTTGAGTTTGTTATTTTTGGTGCTGCAAATGGCAAGTTCTTGCGTCCAGCACTGCTGTTTACCAGCATTAACGATAACCTGCCCGTATTTATGATCTCGCTTTTTGTAACTCTTGTTATGGTTACTGGCGGCATTGACATTCAGGTTGCAGCTTTGGTTGGTTTGACATCCATTACCATCGGTGTTGGTTGGCAGGACTTTGGTCTTCCTATCTGGGGCGCTGTGGGCGTTGCCTTTGTCCTGGTTGTTGCTTGCGGTGCGCTTTCGGGCTTCCTGATTGCATACTGTCGAGTACAAGCAATGGTTGTTACCCTGGGCGGCAGCTTCCTGTACTCTGGTTTGGCGCTGCTCATCTCTACGCTTTCCAAGACTGAGAGCTACCAGGGAATTGGCGGCTTCCCAGAGGATTTCAAGTTTGTCTCTAACTTCCAGCTCTTTGGTGTTATCCCATTCCAGCTTCTTATTTATATTCTGATGCTGGTCATTGCATTTATCCTGCTGCACAAGACCAAGTATGGTCGCCGCATTACCCTGGTTGGCGTTAACCAGAGCGCAGCTGAATTCTCTGGTATCAACAGCCGAGCAGTCATTATGTCAACCTACATGCTCTCTGCAGTCTCCGCAGTTATTGCAGGTGTTGTTCTGACCGCTTATCTGGGCACCGCTAAGTCCGATCTTGGCGCTGACCTTACCATGGACATCATCACCGCAGTTGTTTTGGGCGGCACGCTTTCTACTGGTGGTAAGGGCTCCATTGTTGGTACTGCACTTGCTTCGTTTGTCATTGCATTTTTGCGCTTTGGCTTGCCACTGTGCTTCAAGGTAAGCCCACAGTATCTGGATATTCCTGTTGGTGTCCTGCTGGTTGTTGTCATCGTTGCTCGATCGGCAGCAAGCGGAACAAATATCGGTACGTTTTTGAAATCGCTGCTTTCAAGCAGCAGTAAAGCCAAGGCATAAGCTTTGGGGAATTGTGCCTTAGGCACAGACAAGGGAGGTTACCTATGCAAGAGATTACTCGTCGTGGTTTTATTGGTGCCGCCGGCATCACCGCAGTTAGCGCTGGCCTCGCTCTGGCAGGCTGCAATAATGGTGGTGGCGAGAAGAAAGAAGAGACCAAGAAGTCCGAGGGTGGAAAAGACGTCAAGGGTAAGACCGTAGCATTTATCCCTAAGGTCACCGGAAACGCATTCTTCGAGTCCGCAAACAAGGGCGCACAGGACAAGTCAAAGGAGTGGGGCTTCACCGTTGACTACATCGGTGACGCAACCGCATCCGTTTCCGCTCAGGTTTCCGTCATCAACCAGGCAGTTGCTAACGGCGTAGACG
>CAKARF010000087.1 GCA_916720465.1 uncultured Atopobium sp.
AAAACTAATCAAGAAATTGATATGTCATTCAGAGGGTGCTGTTTTGGGTAAAAAACCCGTTTAGTTGGGGATAATTTTTTGGTTTTGTCATTTTGGCATTCACGTTTAAGCAGTTCAGAAATAGTGTGAATGTGCACAAAAAATTTGTCCAATTAAAAGCGCTGGTAAATCGCTTGCATAGAAGTTTGCCAATCCTGCATACCCCAACTAAACGCATTTTTTACCACTTCGCACAGAAATGGGTCATTTTTGGATCAGAATAAGTTACTTAGTGCCACAAAAGACCAGTTGGCGACAAAATGATGTTCGATCAACTTATGTTTGACCTAGTTTCGCACGAGCAATAAGCTTCCCCCAAAGCAAAGGCTTCCCCGCTGAGCAGAAAATTGCCTGCTAAACAAACTGCCTCCTATTTCCCCGGTGTTGGGAAATAAGAGGCAGCTCAAAAGTTAGTGTAACAACGCTTTACAGCTTGACGATAACATCCTCGGCTGGCTGGCGACGCTTCTGGACAGGATCCATATCACGATAGCCCAGGCTAAGCATGCAGGAAACGCCAAAGTCGTTGTACTGGCCGCCGTCGAGGAGACCTTCTTCTTCCAAAATCTTATCGACAGCCTCGCGGTTAAAGCCCTCGATTGGGCAGCTATCGACACCAATCATAGCGGCCATGGTAAGCATGTTTGAAAGCGCAATGTAGGTCTGCTTACAAGCCCAGTCAAAGGTCGCGCGCTCGTTGCCTGCCAGGTCAAACATGTTCTCCTGGAAGTTCTTGAAAGCAGCTGCATAAGTTGGTTCAAAGTCTGCAGGAAGCTGCTTGATGTCGTGCATCATGTGTTTGACGTAAGCAGACTCTGCGTTGACGTTCTTGCGAGCGAGAAGAATAACCAGGTAGTGAGCGCCATTAAGGGATGCGCGAGCACCATAGCATGGCTCGTAAAGTTTCTCTTTAAGGCGAAGTGACTGTTCAGAGGCCTGATCATCTCGCAGATTAACAACTAGGAAGCGCCAAGGCTCCAGGCCGTAGGAGCTTGGTGCCAGACGACCAGCCTCAAGAATTGCGTCAAGGTCCTCGTCAGAGACGTTTTTGGTAGGGTCGTACTTTTTGGTTGCAAGTCTCCACTGGTAGGACGAGAGAACTTTGTTTGCAACGTGTTGTGCGGAACAGGCCATACGTGGTCCTTTCTTGTTGGTGGTGCGGTGGCGAACTGAAGGTACGGTGAGTTGGAGGTGCGCTGCTGGACGGTGTTGAGCTGCGAAGCTGCAAAGCAGCGCTGCTGGGAGATGCTGCGCGCGAAAACGCTACTCGGAAACGATAAAGCGACCGGGTTGTCCCAGCTCCCACGTGCCCTTGAGGTCGGCGGCTAGCTCAAAGTGCAGCTTGGAGATGCCCAGGTCGTAGTCTTGGACAAGGTGGCGCTGGTTAGGCATAGATGCGCTTACCACGCCATCTGTCAGGTCAAATACAACGGGAAGCTTGTTGATAGCGGTCGGGCATGCCAAAACCGCATTGATGCCGCGGTTAAACCACTCGGGCATCTGCTCTGGCTCAGTTGGCTGGCCGTTTGCCGTCATAATCTGCGCAGGCTTCTTGGTACGCAGGCGAATTGCGGTACGAATACCCTCCTGCTTGAGCGGAATCTTCTCCGGAGCGTATCCGATTGAGATAATAATGCCCAGCTTAAGGCCGTTGTACTCGTCGCGAGCCAGGGTCTTCCAGTCCATGGTCTCGGCAATCCAGCAGGAGCCAATGCCCAGCTGAGTGGCGAGAAGAACGATCTTCTCGCCATAGTAACCGATGAGCTCACGGGCGATTGCGTCTTCACAATAACCTGCTACGTAGTGGTAAATGGGGCCGACAATAGACTTGTTCTTCATGTGGACGGAAGTGCCGTCCTCGAGGTGAGGACCTTCGATGGTAAGGATTGCGGGGTGATCGGGCGCAACCTCAGCCATCTGGGCATTTGCGACGTCAATGGCTTCTTGAAGCTGAGAGAGTTTCTCTTGCTCAATAGGCTTTGGTCGTAGGCGCGCAGAGAAATGCGCTGGTCCATGGCTTCTTTTACGTCCATCGTGGTCCTTCCTGGAGCAAGGTTAGAGCAGAGAGCCAAATCGCTTAACGTAGAGGCTCTTGATTATGGTGATAAGAACCATATACCCGCTCATGAGTGCCACTAACCACCCAAAGAATGACAAAGGCAGAGCAACAAGGCTCAAAGGCTGGGCAAACATGGGCAGATACGGAAGAGCACTGACCACAATGATTCCTGCGGTTGTGAGGGCAAACAGCGAGGTAGAAGGCATGCTCTGAACAAACGGAATCTTGTTGGTTCTAAGTGCGTGGAGAACAAAGGTCTGGGTCCACATGGATTCGATAAACCAGCCTGTCTGGAAAGACAGGATAAAGAGCGCCTGACCTGCGGTGTTTCCAGCTGCGACAAGTTCTGCCCAGGTTCCTCCGGCAAGGGCGGGAGAGACCACGAAGAACATAAGCGCAAAGGTCAGTACATCAAAGATTGAACTGACAGGTCCAATCCAAAGCATAAAGTTTGTAATCGAATGAGCGTCCCAAGAGCGAGGGCTTGAAAGGAACGAATCGTCAACGTTATCCCACGGTATTGCGATGCAGGTAACGGTGTATGCGAGTCCCAAAAGGAGCAGCTGGAGGGCGCTCATAGGCAAGAACGGCAGGAAGAAGCTGGCCACCAAAACGGACAACACGTTACCAAAGTTGGAGCTTGCGGTTGCCTTGATGTACTTGATGGTGTTGCCGTAGGTCCTGCGACCTTCTTCGACGCCGTGCTCAAGTACTAGCAAATCTTTCTGCAGCAAGATGATGTCTGCGGACTCTTTTGCCACGTCAACGGCAGTATCGACGGAGATTCCTACGTCGGAAGAGCGCATGGCGGCAGCGTCGTTAATGCCGTCGCCCATGAAGCCGACCACGTGGTTGTTAGACCTGAGCGCAGAGACAACGCGAGCCTTTTGCATAGGGGAGAGCTTTGCAAAGAGCTGGGTCTTCTCGACACGCTCTTTGAGCTGCTCTTCGTTGAGATTCTCTACGTCGCTTCCAAGTAAGAGCTCGTCAACGTGGATGCCCACCTTCTTGCAGACGGCGGCAGCAACTCCCTCGTTGTCGCCGGTCAGTACCTTGACCTGCACGCCTCTTTGGTTGAGCTTGGCAATTGCCTCGCGAGCGCTCTCTTTTGGCGGATCCAAGAAGGCTAGGTAGCCAATGAGCACCATGTCGCGCTCATCGTCTACGCCAAACTCGCCGACGCCGCGAGGGTCGCTCTTCTGAGCAACGCCAACCACGCGCATGCCCTCTTGATTAAGCTGGTAGACGCGGTCCATAACGCTCTTGCGCTGGGCGGGAGTCAGCGGCTTGATCTCGGAGTCCAGGTCAACATAGGAGCACGCGTTCAAGACTTCCTCGACGGCGCCCTTGGTGATCATCTGCGTCTTGTCAGTTTTTGTGTTTCTCACCACAACGCTCATGCGGCGACGCTCAAAGTCAAACGGGACCTCGTCGATTTTCTCGTACTCAATGCTCAGCAGGTTGGTGGGCAGTTCGTCGTTTGAAGTCTTGATGATTGCGTTGTCAATGAGGTTTCTAAGGCCGGTCTGGAAATAGCTGTTCAGGTACGCATGGCGGAGTACGCGAGGATCCTCTTCACCCAGAATGTTGAGGTGACGCTCAAGCACAACCTCGTCTGCGGTGATAGTACCGGTTTTGTCGGTGCACAGGATGTCCATGGCGCCCAGGTTTTGGATTGCGGCCGGGTTCTTAACAATAACGTCCTGCTTGGCCATTTGCGTTCCACCGCGAGAAAGACAAGTGGTCACAATAACAGGCAGCATCTGAGGGGTAATGCCAACGGCAACGGAAACGCTGAAGAGCAGCGCGTCAAACCAGTCGCCTTTGAGGAATCCGTTTGCAAAGAACACGATGGGGCACATGATCAGCATGAACGAGACAAGTACCTTGGAGACGGACTTGAGACCCTCGTCAAAGCTGGTCTCGCCAGCAGGCTGTTGGAGCAGCTCAGACATGGTGCCCACGTAGGATTTGTTGCC
>CAKARF010000088.1 GCA_916720465.1 uncultured Atopobium sp.
CGTATTGGGAAAAGCGGTACGAATCTGCCTTGAGTGTGTAGGTATTGGTTAGGTGACCTGCAGTGAAAGTGTTCTCAGGGATAAAATTTCTTGGAAAGAAAGTGCGAGAATTTATCACTAAAAGAGGTTTCGTGCAGGCATGCGCAACCTTTCTAACCAACCCTCACCTAACAAATTTTGCCAAGGGAACTATTTATACTGGTCCAGCAAAGTCAGTCTGTGTCCCTGGGCTTAACTGTTATTCCTGTCCAGCAGCTACGGGCGCTTGCCCCATTGGAGCATTTCAGGCGGTGGTTGGATCTTCTAAATTCAGCTTCTCGTATTACATTACGGGTATTTTGATTCTCATTGGAACTTTGCTAGGCAGGTTTGTCTGCGGATTTCTTTGTCCATTTGGCTGGGTACAAGATCTTCTCCACAAGATTCCATTCCCAAAAAAATTTAGCACTAAAAAGCTTAAAGCCTTGCGCTATTTGAAGTACGTCATATTAATTGTTCTTGTCTGGGCTCTACCAGCTTTGATTCAAAATGCCGTAGGAATGGGAGAGCCTTATTTCTGTAAGTATGTTTGTCCACAGGGAATTCTTGAGGGAGCAATTCCGCTTTCTTTAGCAGATGTCAGCATTAGGGCAGCTCTGGGCACACTTTTTACGATGAAGTTCAGCATTCTGGCAACTATCGTGCTGTTGAGCATCATGTTTTATCGTCCTTTTTGCAAATGGATTTGCCCGCTTGGGGCTTTTTATTCTCTGTTCAATCGCATCTCAATTTTGCAGTATCGAGTTGACGAGAAGACCTGTGTAAGCTGCGGAAAGTGTGCGCGTACATGCAAGATGGACGTAGATATCACGAAGAATAACGCAGCTCTTGAATGCATTCGCTGCGGAGAGTGCATCAAGGTCTGTCCTGTTTATGCGATTGATGCAAAGCTCCTGTTAATCAACAAGAAAATTGAGCAGTCGGAAAAGGTTGCTACAGCAAAGCGCTTGGCTAATCAATAAGCGATGGACTCAATAAAGTAAGTGTCATAAAACGTGTATAGCTACGTTTTGTACGTAGAAAAGACAGAAAGGACCATGAAATGAAAAAATTTGTAACAAAATCCCTGACGTATGTCGCTGGCCTACTTATGGCAGTTGCACTTGTTGGATGCAGCGTTGGTGGTACTGGCAACACAGGCACAACAACCGCTCCAACTGCCGAGCAGCAGAATTCTTCTGCAGTTCCACCTGAGGCAGCATCAAAACTACACCTCAAAGACGGCGATACCTTCCCAGATTTTAAGGCAACAGATATCACTACTGGCGCTACCTATGACAACACCGTATTTGGACAGAATAAGGTCACTGTTCTGACCTTCTGGTTCAATGGCTGTACTGGCTGCATTCAGGAGATGCCAATGCTTCAAGAGCTTGCGAATACCTATAAGGACAAAGGTGTCAATGTCTTGGGTGTTAACGCCGAAGCCGCATACACGGACGATGCTAAGAAGGAAGCTGTGAATATTCTCCAGAAGCAGGGCGTTACCTACGGAAACGTCGCTCTTGATCCTCACAGCGATGGCGGTCACGTTATCGAAGGCCTCACAGCGTTCCCAACTACTATGGTTATTGACCAGAACGGTAGACTCGTAGGCGATCCAATCACCGGTGGAGCCAGCAAGCTCCAGGGTAGCGAGCTTCAAAAGCGCGTTGACCAGGCTCTCGCTCAAGCAAAGTAGGTTATAGAAACTTACATACCGCTCACGGCACACGGCGAGAAGAACTTCTCGCCGTAGGGTTTAATCGGTTAGCATTTGAAATGTTGTATGAAGTACGCCTGGACTGAGTCATTTGAGCTTGGTCCAGGCGCACTCTAATACGTGCAAATAGCATCAAGATGCATTTGAAAGGGAAGAATTGAAAATCCTTGTAGTGGAAGATGAAAAAGAGCTTCTTGCCTCTATTGGAGAGGGGCTTGAGCTGGACGGTTATTACGTTGATCTTGTCGACAACGGCACTCAGGCTCTTGAAATGGCTCAGCTTGAACAATATGACCTGATCCTACTGGACCTTAACCTTCCTGGTATCGATGGACTTGATTTGCTGCGTACACTACGAGCGGAGCACTCAGAGACTAAGGTGCTAATTCTTTCTGCGCGTTCATCGGTGTCTGATCGCATTGTTGGATTAGACGCGGGTGCTGATGACTACCTTATAAAACCCTTTGCGTTTGGTGAACTCGAGGCCCGTATGAGGACGCTCTTGCGCCGTGAATATACGCATGGAGAAGCGTCTTTGACGTTGGGAGAACTTCGGTTTGACACTACGGCTCGACAAGTTTTTGTTGGAGATGCTCAGGTTAATTTCACCAAGAAAGAACTCGCAATTTTAGAGTATCTGATGCGACATGCTGGAGCGGTTGTGAGCAGTGAAGAGCTAATGGCACATGCATGGGACAGCAACGTGGACTTATTCAGCAATTCTGTTCGTGTGCATATTTTCTCAGTAAGAAAAAAGTTACGAGAAGCTCTTGGATATGACCCAATTTCCAACAAAGTAGGAGAGGGTTATTGCTTTAAGAAGGACAGCGATGACTAAGATAAGTGAAATAATCCCAAAGCCAATGCGGTCAATACGCGCCCAGCTCACCCTTCTTATGGTGGGTTTATTGGTGTGCTGTTGCGTTGTTTTGACTTGGCTTGTGTATCGCTCGACTTCTGAGCTGCTGGAACTGGCTGCAGCTAACGCCATCAACCAGGGTGCTCTTTCTATCGTTTTGGATGTAGATGCCATTGAACGTTCTATTTTGTTTGACGCGCTAGGCATCTTGCTCTTTGTGATTATTGCTGGTAGCTGTGCAGCTTATCTTTTAGCAGGTCACTATACTAAACCAGTTCAACAGCTCTCTGCTCGCATGAAAGAAATTAGCCCTGATACGCTGTCTGATTCCATTGAAATTGAGGGCGGTGGAGAAGAGATTCAAGAGCTGGTTAAGTCATTTAATCAGATGACTGAGCAACTAGATGAAGCATTTGCAATGCAGAGGCGTTTCTCGGCTAGTGCAGCTCACGAGCTCAGAACACCAATTGCAGTACTGAGGACCAAGCTGGATGTATTTAAGAAAAAGAAGCGAGAACAGCGTGAATATGACGAGCTTGTAGACACGATGGAGATATACATTGACCGCCTATCTTCAATCATCACTGACCTTTTGGAATTTGCAGAGACATCTGAGCTGGGAGAGGTTGAAGATGTTTCTCTTGATGCAGTAATTACAACAGTTGTGAATGATCTTGAATCGGTTGCTCAAAATAATATGGTCAATGTGCAGGTTAACACGCAGATTGACGCACATTCTGATACACAATCTGAGACACAGACATTTATCGTTAAAGGAAATACCAATCTGCTATATCGAGCTCTTTATAACCTGATTGAAAATGCCATTCGTTATAACAATGACAAAGGTTCAGTCAACATTACTCTAGAAACCAAGGATCACGAAGGCATAGTTATAATTGCCGATACAGGAGTAGGCATAGCTCCTGAGCAAAGAGAACTTGTATTTGAGCCGTTCTACAGGGTGAATAAGTCACGATCCAGAGAGTTTGGCGGCGCAGGCATTGGTCTTTCACTGGTCAAGACTATCTTGAAGCGTCATGGAGCTTCCATCACAGTCTCTGAAAACAACCCTCAGGGTTCTGTGTTTACTATCAGAATTCCACTGGTAGACGCTGTAGATTCCGATTAGCACTTCACATACGCCGCCGTTTGGAGATAAGACGAAATACCAGCTTATGGCGAGAAGTACAATGGCTAAAATAGTTGTTAGTACATAGATGCCCTAGTGATGAAGGGGAGCCAAGCATGGAGTTTATTCTAGATACAGCTGATCTTGAGGCTGTTAAGCAACTTGATGAGCTTTTGACCATTGATGGAGTTACCACTAACCCTTCAATCATCACTAGAAGTGGTAAGCAGCCCGAGCAGGTAATTAAGGAGTTTGTGGAGTATCTGCTGCCTGAGCAGAAGTTCTTTGTTCAGGTTGTTTCGACTGACTAT
>CAKARF010000089.1 GCA_916720465.1 uncultured Atopobium sp.
GCTTTTGAGCTTTCTGAGGATGACCTGGTAGACAATCTTCCAGAATCTGCTGATCCTATTGAGTAGGTTTAGCGTCCTAGATTTGCTCGTTTTTGCCTGTAGGCATGGTGTCAGAAACGCGATGCTCAAAGCGTAGGTCTCTACCATACTGCACGGCATCTGTGCCAAATTTATCTTTGAGTTTATCGGTTACCTCGGAGAGATGACGTAAGTCACTCCGAGGTTTCTTTTTTGTTGTAGGTCCAGAGGCTGCGGCGTCAAATGTAGCTTCATATTGGTCAAAAAGTGACACTTGCACTGGTTTGGCATGCTCCTCATCTGAAAATGAGCTAATGCCAACACCAAGCAGTCTTACTGGCTGTCCTTCTTTCCAAATGGTAGGAAGTAGGCCAACGGCAATCTCTGCAAAGAGATGCTCATCATCAGTTGGTGCAGACATTCTTTTTTGAGCTGTATGAGACTCTGTTGCAGAGACTTTTACTTTGAGGGTTACGGTATATCCTTGGAGCTGCTTTCGGCGAAGACGCCTTCCTACAACACCAGCAATATATCTAATAGCTTCTTCAATTTCTTGTATATCAAACAAGTCTGCTTCAAAGGTTCTCTCGTTAGAAACAGACTTAACGTCACGAGGCTGGGCAGCTTCATGAACTTCTGAGACTTCTTTTCCTTGCGCGCGCAAAATCATCTTTGAAGCTGTATTGCCAACAAGGGAAGTGAGGTACGTTGCATCTGCTCTTGAAAGCTCTCCAAGCGTTCTGATTCCTTGTTGATGAAGCACCTTTGCCATAGCAGGACCAATACCGCTCATGGCCTCAATAGGCAGAGGTGCTAGAAAGCGGCCTTCTGTGTCAGGAAACACCGCAGTAAGACCGCGAGGCTTTTCTTGCTCAGAGGCAATCTTAGCAATTGTCTTGTTTGTTCCCAGGCCAATGGAACAGGTAACACCTAGTGCTGCAACTTTCTTTTGTATGCGCTTACAAATCTCCAAAGGATTTTCTTTAGAAAATCTGCCCGGAGTGATGTCAAAAAATGCCTCATCAATAGAAACTTGTTCAACAAGGGGAGTCTCATCTTTAAGAAAACCCATAACAAGAGCACTCATTTCTGAGTATCTGTCATAACGTCCTGAAGTCCAAATTGCATGAGGACAAAGCCTTACCGCAGTAGCTGAAGGCATGGCAGAATGAACACCATACTTTCTTGCTTCATAAGAAGCGGTTGAAACAACGCCCCGTTTGTGAGGAGAACCACCTACAATTACAGGTTTTCCACGCCACTCAGGATGATCAAGTTGTTCTACAGATGCAAAGAACGCATCTAGGTCAAGAAGGCCAATAGCCTTACCGTGCCATTCAAAATCACACGATTTACGTGCATTTTTATCCGATATGTTCTTTGACGTCTCCATAGATATAGTGTATACTTTTTGCGTAAATAGAACAAGTGTTTCATACATAAATTACGAGTACTTTTTGAAGAGAGCAAATTTATACTTTTCGAGGTTAACGCGTTGTTGTACACTTGTAACCCGATTTGTGGCTTTGCGGTGCAGCCCATCTAACATCCGAGGCACCGCTCGTATGGAGGAGTTTTCATTGGCAGTTAAGATTCGTCTGGCCCGTCACGGTGCCAAGAAGCGTCCGTACTATCGCGTAGTTGTCGCTGATGGTCGTATGCCTCGCGATGGTCGTTACATTGAAGAAGTCGGTCGTTATAACCCACTGACTAGCCCAAAGACGATTGATATCAACCTCGAGAAGGTTGACGAGTGGGTAGCAAAGGGCGCTCAGCCAACAAGCGCAGTTTCTCACCTCATTGAGATTGCTCGTACTGGTGCTCCAGTTGCAGAGAAGAAGACCAAGCTCTCCAAGAAGGCACAGGCAAAGGCTGCTGCAGCTGCAGAGGCTGCTGCTGAGGCTGCTGCCGCAGCTGCTGAGGAGTCCGAGGCTCCAGAGGCTGAGTAAATCGTGTCTGAATTCACAGAGCCCACTGAGGTAGACGCTGTCGATCAAGACATTCAGGAGATGCCTTCTGACAAGGTAGCTGACCTTGTTGAATACATCGTTTGTGGTCTTGTCGATAATGAAGATGCTGTTGCACTCGACGTCACCGATCGCGAGGATGGAGCCTTAATTGAGGTTTCTTGCTCTGAGGAAGACGCTGGACGTGTCATCGGCCGCAAGGGTAGAACCATTAAGGCTATTCGTACTTTGGCTCGTGCTCTTGGCCAGCGTGTTGGCACCTCTGTTGATGTCGAGGTTGTAGGCTAATTTTGCGTAAACACTGGCGAGCAATTGCTCAAATTGTTAAAACGCATGGTAAAAGAGGGGAGGTTGTGACGGTTCCCGTTCACAGCCTTCCTTCTCTTATAGCTGAAGGCATGACAGTTGTTCCTGTTCCGCCTGCACTTAAAGGCCCAAGGCAGTTCTCAGTTGTCTCTGTTGAGTCAGATGACAGAGAAGGTAGTCTTGTAACTTTTGAAGACGTAACTACCATCTCAGACGCTGAAGAGCTTGTGGGTAAAACGCTTCTGGTAGAAGAAGATTGTCTTCCAGAAAACTTTGGTCTGGTCAATGTTTCTCTGCTTGTGGGTAGAGAAGTACTTGATATAGAACATGGTTCTCTGGGTGAAATTACAGAAGTTCTTGTTGGACCTACACAAAATGTGTGGGTCATTGAGGGACCTTTTGGACAGGTGCTGATGCCTGCTGTTGATGAATTTATCAAAGAGGCTCCAGCTGAGGGTCCCATTACCGTCTCAATTCCTCAGGGTCTTCTTAGGTTAGGTGAGTAGCATGCGTCTAGAAACGCTCTCAGTATTTCCTGAGGTCTTCTCGCCCTATTTAAATGCTTCCATTATGGGCAGAGCTCAAAAGGCAAATATTTTTGAGTTCTATGCGCATGACTTGCGTGACTGGACGCATGATAGGCATCGTACGGTAGATGATGCTCCTTTTGGTGGTGGACAAGGCATGCTTATGAAGCCTGCTCCCATCTTTGAGGCAGTTCGTGAGATTTCTGATCAGGCAGAACCTAAGCCCCACGTGGTGTTTTTCTCGCCAGTTGGTAGGCCGTATTCTCAAGCTATCGCCCAAGCGTTTGCTCAAAAGGAGCGCATTCTGTTTGTTTGTGGTCGCTATGAGGGCATGGACGAGCGCGTCTACGAGCTGGCAGATGACGTTATTTCTCTGGGAGATTACGTGCTGACGGGTGGAGAGCTTCCTGCGCTTACCGTGATTGACTCGGTTGTTCGCTTACTTCCTGGTGCGCTTGGCGATGAGATGAGCTCACAGGATGAGTCATTCTCCGACGATGGCCTTCTTGAGTATGCTCAGTACACGCGTCCAGCAAACTTTGAGGGGCGAGAAGTTCCGTCTGTGCTTCTTTCAGGAGACCACGGAGCGGTAGCAGTCTGGAGACGACAATCTGCACTTACTCGCACTCGTGCGTGGCGCCCAGACCTCTTAGAGAGCGCTCAGCTCACTGAGAAGGACAGAGCGTATTTAGCAGAACTTGATCAGCAATCTGGTGATGACGATGAGTAGTGGACATTCCAAAGTACTTGAAATTTTTGAATACCTGGTAATTGTTGCAGTTGCTGTTGCGCTGGCGTTTTTTATCAGGACTTTTGTTGCTGAGGTGTATGAGGTACCAACAGGGTCCATGCTCAATACCATCCAGCTGGGGGATCGTTTGGTAGGAGAGAAACTTACCTATCGATTTGGCGGTACTCCGCAAGCAGGTGATGTGGTTACCTTCACCAGTCCTCAGAATCCCGATACGCTTTTAGTTAAGCGCGTCATTGCTACAGCAGGTCAAACGGTAGATTTGCGCGACGGTGCTGTGTATGTTGACGGTCAGCTTATGGACGAGCCTTACACTGAAGGCAAGCCAACCTATTCTCTTGCGGATCGCAACGGTGCCGTAATTCAGAATTATCCGTATACTGTTCCTGCAGGTCATATTTTTGTTA
>CAKARF010000090.1 GCA_916720465.1 uncultured Atopobium sp.
AAAGATTCTTCGCCTCAAGGAGCAGGCACTTATTGCTTTTGAGGAAGGCGATTTTAAGAATATGCCTCAGAGCGGTTATGCTCAGGGCATGCTCTCTTCGTATGCTCGCTACCTGGGACTCAATCCGCGTGAGATTGTAGACCTCTTCCAGGAGGAGAGCTACGAGTTTGAAAACGGCACCTATTCTCATGAGTTGCGTCGCCGTACCCGCGATACTCAGTCTGGTCGTGGCATTGCGGGCTATGATGTCGTTAATGAGTCTGGCAGCAGACCAAAGGCATATGTGCAGTACCACGGTCTTCTCCCCACATCGGGAGGACCAGCTGGCGATATGGGCGCCTTTGCAACCACGTCTGGTGTTCGCTCCAGGCAAACTGGCGTGCCTCTGGGCGCTCAGGCATCTGAGGAGGATGCCGGCGGTTACTCGTATTCTCGCTACGCCACAGGTCATGCGTACAATGCCGGTATTGAAGAGGCTTCTCGTCAGAAGACTATGGCAAGCCGTACGCGCGGTGGCGTTCAGCGCAAGCGTGTGGGTATTGCAGGCGTTAGCATTCCAGCTTACAAAGACGATGTAACCAGAAGAACTGTTGCTCCAAGCGATTACACCGATGACCTTCGTTATGACAATGTAACTGCTCCTTACGAGCGTGCATCAACCATTTCTGGCCGTCGTGGATCAAGAAATATTGCGCAAGTAGATAGGCCTAATGTTCGCCGTCGTCAGCCATCTAGCGCCGCTGCTCAACAGCGCCGTGCTCCTCAAAGACCAGGCGTTATGGGAGCGCTTCAGAATTATTTCTCTGATACAGGCCGCACCATTGCTACCGTGTTTGCTCTTGTTGTTGTGATCATTACTGCCGTTTTGCTGTTCAGTGTTCGTTCCTGCATGACAGCTCGCACTACGCCTACCACAACAAAGACGGTAAGCGTTAACAACTCAACATCTGATTCTTCTAAGAATTCCACTACTACAAACAGCAACACGGATACCTCTAAGAAGGATTCAACTGATGCTTCTAAGAGCACCACTACAACTGAGCCAAAGAAGGAAGAGACTCCTAAGCAGACTACCGTAGTGGTTACTGTTGCAGATGGTCAGACCAGCTGGGTTGAGATTACGGTTGACGGCAAGAGTGTCGAGGCTGACGCTATTACCGGTCCATGGTCTCAGACATACACCGTCACTGACTCCATGACTGTTCTTGCAGGCACTCCTGGCGCCGTCGCTGTAACTGTTAACGGTACTGCTAAGCCATTTGACGCAAATGCTTCTGGTATTGGTACCTTGACTATTCAGGGGACTAAGCCTGCTGACGGTACTGCATCAAATGCTTCTGGAACTCAAACAAACGGCACGTCAACAAGTACTACCGGTGGAACTTCTGGCACCACTAATAACCAGAATTCCAACAGCAATACAAGCAATAACTAAACGCCATGGGGCGAGAAGTTCTTCTCGCCCTGAATATACGGAGGGGAAATGGCTAAAGAATCAAGCTTTGACGTTGTGTCTGAAGTAGACATGATGGAAGTTGATAATGCATTTCAGCAGGCAGCTCGTGAGCTAACTCAGCGCTACGATCTTAAGGATTCTGGTGCAACACTTGAGCTCTCTAAGAAAGAGGGTAAGTTCACTATTGAGGCTCCTGCAGACTTTGTAGCATCTCAGGTGAGGGATGTTCTTGGCTCCAAGCTGGTAAAGCGCGGAATTGATCTTACTGCTATTCGTTGGGGAGACCCCATTTCTGCAGCAGGCTCTACCGTGCGTCAGATTGGCTCAATTGTCTCTGGAATTGACCAGGAGACTGCCAAGAAGATCGCTAAAGATATTCGTGATATGAAAGTTAAGGCTAAGGCAACCGTTGAGGGCGATAAGCTGCGTGTTTCTAGCGCTTCTCGCGATGTTCTTCAGTCTGTGATTGCAAGCCTTAAGGAGAAAGACTATGGCCAGCCCCTCCAGTTCAACAACTATCGATAGGGGCTACAACGTCCTATACATCACGTTAGGATGCGCTAAAAACGAGGTTGATACAGACCGCATGCGTGCGCGTCTTTTGGCCTCTGGTTTTGGTGAAGTTGCAGATCCAGACTCAGCAGACATTGCAATTATCAACACCTGTTCATTCTTGGCTTCAGCAACAGAGGAGTCTATTGAAGCTACGCTTGAGATTGCTGAGGGCGCTTCCGAGGGAGTGCGCAAGCTACCCATTATTATGTGTGGCTGCGTTCCTTCCAGGTACGGTGCAGAGCTTAACGAGCAGCTCCCTGAAGTTGCTGCGTTTGTTCCAGCAGATCAAGAAGATGGTATTGTCAGCGTTGTTGCAGACGTTCTGAATATCCCTGAGCCTACGCAGTCCATTGTTGCTGCCCATGGAATGCTGCGCACCATTGATGGTGCCAGTGCATTTGTAAAGATTTCTGAGGGCTGTGACAGATTCTGCGCCTTCTGCGCCATTCCATATATTCGCGGCCACTATCACTCAAGGCCTGCTGATGAGATTCTTCAAGAGGTACATGAGCTGATGGAAGGTGGTGTTCGTGAGGTCATCCTGATTGGCCAGGACACCGGTATCTGGGGCTCGGATATGCCTGATACTGCAGATGGTCAGACGCCAACGCTTGCCAAGCTTATGCAGCAGGTTGCTGAGGTAGTCCGTCCGTATAAGGGATGGATTCGCGTTTTGTATCTGCAGCCAGAAGGTATGACCGATGAGCTCATCAGCACCATTCGCGATACACCTGAGGTTTTACCTTACATTGATATTCCAATTCAGCACTGCAACGAGCGCATTCTTAAGCGTATGGGTCGTTCTGGCTCTACGCAGGAACTTCGTGAACTTTTTGATCGCCTCAGAACTGAGATTCCTGGTATGGTTCTACGTACCACGGGAATGTGCGGCTTCCCAGGTGAGACTGATGATGAATCAGATGAGCTTTACGACTTCATTCAGGAGCAGGAGTTTGATTACACATCCGTCTTTACCTATTCACCAGAAGAGGGAACTCTGGGCGCAAAGATGTCTGATCAGGTTCCAGACGAGGTAAAAATTGAGCGTACTCAGCGCTTGCTTGACCTTGTAGAGCAGCTTGGCTTTGCGGCCACCGCCCGTCACGTTGGCGAGCGCTGTGAGGTCATTATTGACGGAATTGAAGAATCTGACGAGGGTACTGAGCTTATCGGCCACACCTGGTTCCAGGCTCCTGACTGCGATGGCGCTGTTCATATTGCAGAGGGAGAAGCTGCAGTTGGAGATATTGTCCTTTGCGACCTGGTAGATTCTTTCTGCTATGAAATGATTGGCGAGATTGTAGACACTACAGACACGCAGTCTGGCGAGAAAACCGTTTAGTTGGGGATAGGTCATGTCATCAAAGACAATTTGGACACCTGCAAATATTGTTACCTGTGCTCGAGTGGTGCTGGTACCCTTTTGGCTTCTTCTTGCACAGCTTTTAGGCGTATCTCTGGCCGATTCTCTGGCAACACCTGGTTTTAACCTCGGAGCTTTTCTTGTTTTTATCGGCTATGTTGTCATTTCTTTGACCGATAAGCTTGATGGTTACCTTGCCCGTAGTAGAAATGAAGTTACCACCTTTGGCAAGTTCTTAGACCCAATTGCCGATAAACTCGCTGTTGTTGTTGCTCTTTTTGTACTTCTGGAGTGGCATATGGTTTCTCCTTGGGTGCTCTTAGTGATTGTTGCACGTGAGTTTTTGGTATCGGGCCTTAGAATGGTTGTTGCTTCAAAGGGAGTTGTTATTGCAGCTTCTGACTTGGGTAAGTGGAAGACCGCAACAACTATGGTTGCTATCTGCGGTTTACTCTTCTTGCCAAGCATTCCTGGTGGAATGATTCAGGATGTTTTGCTCTTTATCTTCAACGCATCTATGTGGGTTGCAGTAGCTCTAACGGCCTGGTCAGGAATTGACTACTTTGTAAAGTCTTGGCAATACATTGCTGAAGTTT
>CAKARF010000091.1 GCA_916720465.1 uncultured Atopobium sp.
ACCTTGACCTGGCATGGGCTCAGCCAGACAGGGAACTTGCCTTCGTAGTTCTCGGTCAGAATACCAATGAAGCGCTCGAAGGAACCAAAGCCAGCGCGGTGAATCATAATTGGCTGCTTCTTGGTGCCGTCAGAGTCAATGTACTCAAGCTGGAAGTTGTGAGGCAGCTGGAAGTCAAGCTGGATGGTGCCGCACTGCCAAGAGCGGCCGAGGCAGTCGGTCAGATGGAAGTCAATCTTTGGACCGTAGAAAGCGCCGTCGCCCTCGTTGACAACGTACTCAATGCCCATAGACTCAAGTGCGTCACGAAGGCCCTGCTCAGCGCGCTCCCAATCCTCGTCAGAACCCATAGAATCCTCTGGGCGTGTAGAAAGCTCAACGCGGTATGGGAAGCCAAACTGTGCATAGTAAGCGGTAATGAGGTGAGATGCATCCGTGACCTGCTCAGTAATCTGATCAGGGCGGATAAAGAGGTGTGCGTCGTCCTGAGTAAACTCACGAACACGGAACAGGCCGTGCAGAGCACCCTTCATCTCGTAACGGTGATCAAGACCAGCCTCAGCCAGCTTCATAGGAAGATCCCTATAAGAACGTGGCTTGGACTTGTAAATCAAGCATGCACCAGGGCAGTTCATAGGCTTAATGGCAAAGTCCTCTTCATCTACCGTGGTGGTATACATATTCTCTTTGTAGTGGTCCCAGTGACCAGAAGTCTCCCAAAGGGAACGCGAGAGGATCAGTGGAGTCTGAACCTCCTGGTAACCAAAGCGAGCCTGCATCTCATGCCAGTAATCGGTCAGAGCGTTACGCAGGGCCATGCCGTTTGGAAGCCAGAATGGAGAGCCTGGACCAAAGTCGGACATCATGAAGAGCTCCATCTCGCGACCAATCTTCCTGTGGTCGCGCTTCTCGGCCTCTTCAATCATCTTGAGGTACTGAGCAAGCTCCTCTTTGGAATCAAATGCAACACCATAAATTCTGGTGAGCATCTTGTTGTTCTTATCGGCCTTCCAATAAGCGCCAGAAATGCTGGTCAGCTTGAAGGCCTTAACACCCTTGGTGTAGAGCATGTGAGGTCCAACGCACATGTCAACATATTCACCCTGCTTGTAGAAGGTGATGTGTGCGTCAGGAGCAAGATCGCCAATGTGCTCAACCTTGTAAGACTCGCCGCGCTCCTTCATGTAGGTAATAGCCTCATCACGAGGAAGCTCAAACGTCTCAATCTTAAGGTTCTCTTTGGCAATCTTCTTCATCTCAGCTTCGATAGCTGGGAAATCGTCCTCGTTAACCTTGGTGTCTCCAAGATCAACGTCATAGTAGAAACCATTTTCGGTTGCTGGACCATAGGCAAACTGTGCGTGAGGATACAGACGCTTCAAAGCCTGAGCAAGCAGATGAGCTGCATCGTGGCGAATAACCTCAAGCTCTTCAGCTGGATTGTTAATCTCGCCAACATGGCCGTCGTTATATAAAACCTTCATGTAAAACCCCTCAGAGGTAGCTACTCATAGAAACAGGCACGGCGCCTACTCTGCTCACGTGGGAGCTTAGGAGCAGACGCCTACATAGTCTCTGTTGTAAAACACCAGATTGCCATCATAAAGAACAAAACCAAACGTTATTGAATGCGAGTACGGCAGTAAGGGCAAACCTTCCAGTCTGCGTTCAGTGGACGATGGCATGTTGGGCAAACGTTTCTAACCTGCGTATTGCAGATTGGGCACACGATAAAATCGCGGTCGATTGGAGCGGAGCACTTAGGACAAATGCCGTAGTGAGACAGCTGGTGCTCACGGAGGGCAATGTCAAGGTCCTGCTCCTCACGGTCAATGAGGTAGCTGCATGGACGCAGAATAACGTAAGCAAGCAGGCCAACAACAGGAACAACAGAAATGACTGCCCACATCCACCAAGGCTCTGCGCCACGACGCTGAGCATCGCGAATAACGTAGATGATAGAAAGGATATAAAGCATTACGACGCAAATAACCATGAGGTAAATAACCATACGTACCTCAGGTGTAATAATCTGATCAAGAATCTCCTGCATCTGACAGCCCCTTCTGCTGGCTTTTTGTTCTCTCCTAAATCGTACGACAAACTGCCTCAAAAATGGGCGAAATGTCGCAGATAAATTTATTTTACCAAAGCATCACCAAATTGTGCAGCAACCTCGCCAGCAAGTGAAATTGTTCCACATGCCACAAAGCCCTTCTCGCGCAAGGCATCCACTGCCTCAGGGACGCTTCTGTAGACCGCTACCACGTTGGCGCCGCAGGCTTTGTACAGCTCAGCAAGCTCATCTGCATCCATGGCGCGCTCGTTGTCCGTCTGGGTTACCGCCACCTCAGGGAACTCTTTGGCGAGAAGTTCTGCGATGCCCTTAACGTCTTTATCTGCAAAAACCGCAGTCAAAAGCATAGGTCGATTAGCAACTTCTGGCTCAATTGAGCGGATAGCAGTTAAGAACGTCTCTATTGACTGGGGGTTGTGAGCCGCGTCGATAAGCACTAAAGGCTTTGGCTGAAGCAGTTGGAACCTGCCGGGTGTAGGGCACCTAGTTGTGGAGAAAAACGCTTTCTCCGCATCAAGTGGACGACCAAGAAAATCCTCAGCTAAGCAGGTTGCCAGAGCAATATTTGCTGCCTGATAGCTTGGTTTAAGTGCGGCAAGATCCTCGTAGGTTGCACGAGGCGTGACAACCGTAAGCTCAAGCGGAAAACCGATGCTCTTAGGCTTTTTGGTAATGAAGAAATGCGCGTGAGGCAGCTCTGGATGATCAGACGACTGACCAGCAGAAACCTCTCCCTCAACGTCTTCTGCCTTGTCAGCTACAAGAAGAGTTGGGACAACGCCCGCAGAAGCTGCTTGGGACAAAAATACGTCCTGGACGCTCAGAGGAGTTGTCGTTCCCACGCCAAGCACGCAGGTACGACCAGGTTTGATGATGGCGGCCTTCTCGCCAGCAATGGCCTCGAGGGTATCGCCCAAGATGCGCGTGTGGTCTAGGCCAACGCCCGTGATGGCAACGGAGGTGATGTTTTGCGCAGCGCTTGTTGCGTCCCACCTGCCGCCCATACCGCACTCAAGCACGCAAACGTCAATCTCTGCCTCGGCAAAGACAACCAAAGCTGCAACCGTGAGCAGGTCAAACTCGGTAATGTCATAGGGACGCTCGCCTAGAGCAACTCGCTGAGCGTTGACGCGCTCCCCTGCCACCTGTGCTGCAGAGACGCCGTGCGCAAAGGCTTCCTCAGAAACAGGCGCGCCGTTGATCTCCATGCGCTCGGTGTAGCTTATGAGCTCAGGAGAGGTGTACAGAGCAGTCTTGAGGCCCTCTCCTTTGAGCAGGGCTGCCGTATATCTGGAAGTAGACGTTTTGCCGTTAGTGCCTGCAATCTGGACGCTCTTAAAGCAGAGGTCAGGGTTGCTCAGCTCTTTGAGCATGTCTTCCACGCTCTCCAGCAAAGGCTGGATACCAAACTTCTTTGTATCGTGAAGCACCTTTAAAGACTGCTCATAGCTCAGCTCAGGCACAGAAAAAGGAACGGAATAACTCATTGCACAGACCTCTTATAGACCAAGCAGACGCATAGCCTCTGCACGGGTTTTCTCGTTAGTCTTAAAAATACCGCGAACAGCAGACGTAGTGGTCAAAGCGCCCGACGCCTTAATGCCGCGCATGCTCATGCACGTATGCTCGGCCTCCATAACCACCAAAACGCCCAGAGGATCAAGCTCTTCTACCATAGCGTCTGCAATCTGGCCCGTTAAACGCTCCTGTACTTGCAGACGGCGAGAATATCCACTGACGCAGCGAGCAATCTTGGAAAGGCCGGTAATGCGACCATTTTGTGGAATGTAGCAAACGTGTGCCTTACCCACAAAAGGCAAAATGTGATGCTCGCAGGTAGACGAGAAAGGAATGTCGCGGACAATAACCATCTCTTTATTGCCCTCTTC
>CAKARF010000092.1 GCA_916720465.1 uncultured Atopobium sp.
GTCTCGTTTGATGGCGAGAAGGACATTGATCTTCAAGCGCTTATCATGGCCTTCCAGATTGGTCCTACGTATGGTGGCGGCTTTAAGGTCTGTCCGCACGCTTTACCAGACGACGGCCTGCTCACGGTCTGCTACAACACCAAGGTGCCTAACATTCCTCACCTGCTAGCTTTGTTTGGCCTGGCAAGGGCTGGTAAGCACGTCAACTCCCGCATCATTGAAGAGCGCAAGCTCAAACGCGCAGAGGTGACTTTCCACGAGCCCGTTCCTGTTCAGGTTGATGGTGAAGAGCTCCCCTTTACGGAAAAGTTTGTCATTGAAGTCATTCCCGCTGCGCTTTCCGTAATTGTTCCCTAGCGCACATCGCGGACCACGCATCGCAACCCGTGGCGCGGCGCTTCGGAGCGGTCAACGTGTCGCATCGCGAGAAGACCGATCTTCTCGCCAGAGGTCTTCTAGCAAGAAAGTTTAACGTTAAAGAAACAGGGGCACCTGCCAGCGCAGATGCCCCTGAATTTGTTTGTGTGAGCTAAGACTTAGCGAGCTTCACGCTCAAGCAGAGCCTTAACCTCAGCTGCGGTATCAAGTTCCATGACGCGAGCAGTGAGCTCATCTGCCTCAGCCTTTGTCCAAGCAGCAATGGTCTTGCGGGTACGCAGGACAGATGGTGCAGAGACGGAGAACTCGTCCAGGCCAAAGGAAAGAAGGACTGGAATGAGCAGTGGATCTGCAGCTGCCTCGCCGCACATGCCAACCATGATCTTCTCCTTGTTGCCCTCGCCGATGAGGAACTTGAGGGAACGGAGAACGGATGGCTGGTAGACCTCGTAGAGGTAGGCAACGCGATCATTGCCGCGGTCAGCGCACATGGTGTAACCGATGAGGTCGTTGGTACCAATGGAGAAGAAGTCGCACTCACGAGCCAGCTTATCTGCAATCAGAGATGCAGATGGGGTCTCAATCATGGTGCCGACCTCAATGTCCTTGTTGTAAGCTACGCCCTCAGCGTCAAGCTCACGCTTGCACTCCTCAACAAGAGCCTTAGCCTCACGGACCTCATCAACAGCGGTAACAAGAGGAAGCATAATCTTGATGTCGCCAAATGCGGATGCGCGGAGAAGAGCGCGGAGCTGAACCTTGTACTGCTCAGCATTGTTGAGGCAGTAACGAATAGCGCGGAAGCCCATGAATGGATTCTCCTCGGCCTTCATGTTGAGGTAAGGAATCTCCTTATCACCACCAACATCAAGGGTACGGATAATGACAGGCTTATCCTTCATGCGCAGGGCAACCTTCTGGTAAGCAGCAAACTGCTCTTCCTCACTTGGAAGCTCCTTTGCGTCCATGAACAGGAACTCGGAGCGGAACAGACCAATACCCTCAGCGTCAGCGTCAACTGCGCCGTTAGCGTCATCTGGGTTGCCAATGTTAGCAACAAGCAGGACCTGGATGCCGTCAGCAGTTACGGTCTCCTTGCCACGATAAGCCTCAAGAGCGGCCTTTTCTGCAGCATATGCCTCAGCCTGAGCCTTGTACTCAGCAAGCTCAGCCTCAGAAGGATTAACAACAACCTTGCCGTTGGTGCCGTCGACAACAATAGCGTTGCCAGTTGCAACCTCAGAAGTGATGTTAGGAACAGAAAGAACTGCAGGAATCTCGAGAGCACGAGCAATGATTGCGGAGTGAGAAGTACGACCACCAGTCTCGGTAACAATACCTGCAACGTGGTCCTTATCGATGTCTGCGGTCATAGAAGGAGTCAGCTCATGGCAGACAATGACGGAATTCTCTGGAAGCGTTGAGAGGTCAACAACCTCTTTACCAAGAAGGTCAGCGAGAAGACCGGTCTTGACGTCAGCAACGTCTGCTGCGCGCTCACGGAAGAGCTCATCCTCCATGCCCAGGAACATGTTGTAGTACATGTCGTAGGCGTCGCTTACAGCCTGCTCAACGCAGGTGCCGCCATCAATAGCACCGTTAACAGCCTCTTTGATGCCCTCATCCTCAGCAAACTCAATGTGAGCACCCATAATAGCAGCAGCTTCCTCGCCCACCGTCTTAGTCATGCGCTCAATCTGCGCATTTGTCTGTGCGATAAACTTAGTTACAGCCTCTGCGTAACGAGCCTTCTCTGCAGCAGTGTCTTCAACAGTGTGCGGAGTAAAAGTGAGGTCTGGATCTACGGCAACCTGAGCAGTACCAATGCCGATTCCGTTGGATGCATTGACTCCCTCAAACATACATGCTCCTATCATTGTCCGTTTAGCGGTGTATAACGTTCTGCAAGCCTATCCACACAGGACAATAGTCGCAGAAACAAACCTATCTTTGTACAGAGTAACATTTTTTGACCTGTTACGTTGTGAGTATCTTTAAATAAAATTTTAATTAAAAACACTTGGCGAGAAAATCTTTCTTGCCAAGTGTTTGTACGTTCATGATAGTAAAGACACTCTGTTTACTCCACGCAGTAAGACCGCACCATCTGAGGGTTTCTCGCCACAAGAACTATGCGTTCTAGCTGCGATTACTACTCAGAATCTGCAAGCCAAGAAGACTTGCCCTCGCGGCTCTCCTCTTTCTGGCGAGCAAGCTGAATCTCTTCTGCGATAGAAGCAGGCATTTCTCGGCCCATCTTCTTGTAAAGAGCGGTAACAACGCGATCAATGGTTGCGCGCTTTGCGATTCCTCGACTTGCTGCAGTTGCAGTACCGCAAGCAGAAGCGTAAATAAGCGCGGTGTCGTAATCGTAGCCAGCAGTGGTCTTTGCAAGGAAGCCTGCGACCATGGAGTCACCAGCGCCAGTTGCGTTAACCAGACGAATCTTAGCGGTTGGAACAATGTGCTCCGTTCCGTACTCGTCCAGAAGCAGAGAACCTGCGCCACCACAAGAAACGATAACGTTGCGAGCGCCGCCATCCTGGAGCTTCTTTGCAAATGGAATGCACTCTTCTGGGGTCTCTGGATTGGCATCAAAGATACGGCCAACCTCGTGGTTGTTAGGCTTGATCAGGAATGGCTGAGCCTTGATAGCCTCCATAAGCAGCTGACCAGGAGCGTCGACAACAAACTGGATGCCGCGACCTGCAAGCTGAGCCATAAGGCGAGTATAGATATCCTCTGGAAGTGAGCTTGGAATAGATCCCGTAAGAACCAGGGTGTCACCTGCGCCAACAACGTCCATGCGCTCCAGCAGCTCATCAACCTTTTTCTCTGGAATGCGTGGACCATTGCCGTTGACCATGGTCATAACAATGCCGTTGAGCTTGACATTAATACGAGTAAAGCCAGAATCCAGCTTGACGAAGTTGCTTGGAATTCCCTGACGCTGCAAATCACTGAGCAGGTATTCACCAGTAAAGCCACCAACAATGCCCATGGCGACGGTGACCTTATCAAGCTCATTGAGAAGCGTGGAGACGTTAATACCATTACCACCGCAGTGCAACTCTTCTGACGAGGAGCGGTTAGTAAAGCCCATGTCCAATGTGTTTGGATGCATGACATAGTCAAGCGCGGGATTAAGCGTCATTGTGTAAATCACGGCGAGTCCTCCGAACTACAATAAAATCATGGAGACTTCAGTATGACGCAATCACTCGAAACAAACAATCAGAAACTAGCGACTTACAAAAAAATAAAACCCCGACGCATGCCGGGGTTTGAGATTCAAATGGTGGATCGTCAGGGGTTCGAACCCTGGACCTTGGGATTAAGAGTCCCCTGCTCTACCAGCTGAGCTAACGATCCAATTAACGTTTCGAATGGGGTGGGAAAAGGGGCTCGAACCCTCGACCTACGGAGCCACAGTCCGTCGCTCTGCCAACTGAGCTACTCCCACCATTTTGCCACCTCATGAAACGCAGCTAAATCATTATTACAGAATCAGAAAAAGATGCAAGCGAGAAACGCAGATTTTTCAAACTCTTTTTTGA
>CAKARF010000093.1 GCA_916720465.1 uncultured Atopobium sp.
CTTGGCTTGCATTTAAACAATGGCGAGAAAACCAAGCCCTGGTCCTGCAGCGTTTTTCTAATAACGCGCTCGTTGAACGAGTTGAGGTAGAGAACGCCTACCTCACTTCTTAGCTTGGAGACGTCTTCAATAATCTCGTATGTTTGCGTCTCTCTGATACGGAAATCGTACTTTGAGCCGCCGTGCTCTTTAATCAGGTTGACAAAGGCCTCAACGGCAAAGGAATAGTGCTGGCAAGAAACGCAGAAGCGCTGTTTGGAGGGAGCGGTGCCCAGATAGCGCTCTTCGATGAGGTCAGTCTGCATGACAACTTGCCTGGCGTAACTCAAAAACTCCTCGCCATCTGCGGTAGGTTCAACACCCTTGCTGGTCCTGTTAAAAAGGGAGATTCCCAGCTCGGCTTCAAGCTCTTTAACTGCGCTACTTAGGGTAGGCTGCGAGATAAAGAGCTGTTTAGCTGCGGCGTTAATGGTGCCCGCCTTAGCAATAGCAAGAACGTATTTAAGTTGAGTCAGAGTCATAAGTCAGGTTTCTACGCAGAGGTTTTTCTCGCCTTATTTCACGCCGTACTGCTGGTAGTAGGCATCAATGGAGCTCTTCAAGGTGTCGTCGATAATAACCTTGCCGTCAACCTCATTGTTGTAGAGAGCCTCGGTAACCTCGTCCATGGAGACAATAGCTGCCGTTGGTATACCCCAACGCTCGGAGACTTCCTGAAGAGCTGCAACCTTTCCACCCTTGCCAACCTCCATGCGGTTGAGCGAGACAATCAGACCAACTACCTCGATATTTGCAATAGAGGTAATCAGAGGATAGGTCTCTTCGATAGATTTACCAGAAGTGGTGACGTCTTCAACCATGACTACTCTCTGGCCGTCTTTGAGCTCTGCTCCTAGAAGCATGCCGGCGTCGGCGCCGTGATCTTTTGCTTCTTTTCTGTTGGAGCAGTACTGAACCTGCTTGCCATAGAGTTCATTGATGCCCATTGCAGTGATAACGGAAAGTGGAATGCCCTTGTATGCAGGACCAAAGACTACGTCAAAATCCAGGCCAAAGTTGTCGTGAATGGCGCGTGCATAATAAAGACCCAGCTTGTGGAGTTGCTCGCCAGTGACATAGGCGCCGGCGTTCATGAAGAAAGGAGACTTGCGACCACTCTTGAGCGTAAAATCGCCAAATTTAAGTACGTTGCTCTGGACCATAAACTCAATAAACTCGCGCTTGTAGTATTCCATGGTTTCTCCTTTAGCAGGCCTTTTAACGCGGCGGCAACTTGTAGGTATGTTCTACTGCACTAGTTTAGCCGAATTGCGGATAGGTGTTTTATGGCGCGGTGTTTTATAGCGCGCCAGCTTGGCTGTGTGAGATTAGCGTAAATACTGCCAGTTATATAAAAGTGAGCGCCTGCCATGTGGTTATGCGGTATTCTAAATAGATATTTGTTCGTCTCGCAGGATAGACCTGCAGAGTGCAGGAAAAGCCTGCAGAGTGAGTTACAAGGAGGGTATGCCCGTGGAGCGCATCACGATTTCTGCATTGTACGCAGATGCAGAGCAACTTGGTGGCCAAAAAGTTACCGTGGCCGGCTGGGTACGTTCAGTAAGGGATATGAAGAATTTTGGCTTCGTCACACTTAATGACGGTAGCTGCTTCAAAGACCTACAGGTTGTTATGAATCGTGAGAACCTTGGCAATTACGAGGAGGTTGCTTCTTGTGGCGTTGGCGCTGCTCTGATTATCGAGGGCGTCCTTGAGCTTACCCCTGATCGTCCACAGCCTATTGAGCTACAGGCTCAGATCATTGTGATTGAAGGACCATCCAGCCCGGACTATCCAATGCAGAAGAAGCGCCAGTCTCTTGAGTACCTTCGTACGCAGCAGCATCTTCGTCCTCGTACCAACATGTTCCGTGCAGTTTTCCGCATCCGTTCTGTGGCTGCCTTTGCCATCCATCAGTTCTTCCAGGATCGCGGCTTTGTGTATGTGAACACTCCAATCATCACCGCATCTGATGCTGAGGGTGCAGGCGAGATGTTCCGTGTTACCACACTTGATCTAAACAACGTTCCACGTACCGAGAAGGGCGATGTTGACTACTCAAAGGATTTCTTTGGTCAGTCTTCTCACCTCACCGTTTCTGGTCAGCTTCAGGCAGAGAACTTTGCTATGGCCTTTGGTGACGTGTACACCTTTGGTCCAACGTTCCGCGCAGAGAACTCCAACACACGCCGCCACGCTGCAGAGTTCTGGATGATTGAGCCAGAGATGGCTTTCTGTGATCTTGCACAGGACATGGATGTTGCAGAAGAGATGCTCCGCTACGTTATTGCATACGTGCTTGAGCACTGCCCAGATGAGCTTGAGATGCTTAACAAGTTTGTGGATAAGGGCCTGCTTGAGCGCCTGAATCACGTTGCAACTTCCCAGTTCTCCCGCGTTTCTTACACCGAGGCAATTGAGATTCTGCAAGAGGCAGTAAAGGGTGGTCAGAAGTTTGAGTACCCTGTTGAGTGGGGCATTGACCTTCAGACTGAGCACGAGCGCTACCTCACCGAGCAGCACTTTGGAAAGCCAATCTTTGTTACTGATTACCCAGCAGAAATCAAGGCCTTCTACATGCGCCTTAACGATGATGGCAAGACCGTTGCCGCAGCTGACTGCCTTGTTCCAGGCATCGGTGAGATTATTGGTGGCTCACAGCGAGAAGATCGTCTTGAGCTTCTGGAGAAGCGCATTGTTGAGCTTGGTATGAACCCCGACGATTACAAGTATTACTTGGATCTTCGCCGTTACGGCTCTTGCACGCACTCGGGCTTTGGCCTTGGCTTTGAGCGCCTTGTTATGTACCTCACCGGTGTGGATAACATTCGCGACGTTATTCCTCACCCTCGTACCGTTGGCAACGCTGACTTCTAAGATTGCAGGTCACAGGTGGCGCAGGGGAAGCGCAATTGGCGCGCTCATCTAACCGCCAGAGTTACCAAGTCTTTCTAGTTGGATTTTTGCGTGCAGGTTATGCATAGCCGTTATGCAAAAACTGCATAGCAGAGATGCGAGATAAAAGTTTTTTCTCGCCATATACCGATATATTTGCCCGTTGGCAGTAAAAATGGGACGTTCGTGCAAAATTGCGCGGGCGTCCTATTACGCTATAAGGAGCAGTTTTCTGCAGATGACCAGCGGAGGTAAACATGGTAAAGACTTTGGTTCTTGTAAGACATGGTGTATCTGAACGTGGCTCTGAAGACATGAGTCGAGAGCTCACACGTGCTGGTCAGAGGGCTTTATCTGCCAATTATCCTCATATCTTTGGCTTGTTGGGACCAGAGGGTGAAGAGGCTGAGATTTGGACAAGTCCGGCCCTTCGTGCACTTGAAACTGCAGAGATTGTGGCAGAGGCCTTGGATGCAGAGGGCTTAGAGATTCATGACTCCCTTTACGATCAAGATCTTCCTGCACTTCAGGCAGAGCTTGAGCACGCTGATGCAGAAACACTGATTCTTGTTGGTCATGCTCCATTTTTGGGTTATGTTGCAGAGACTTTGCTGGGATTTGAACTTCCGCTGACAAAGGGTGCTGTATGCGCAATTGACGTACGCGGTTCACTTGGACACCAGCATGAGTGCGTCTGGAAGCAGCTTGGAGATGTTCGCGAGCCTCACGGTAAGCTTCTTTGGCTGGTCAGTGGCCCTTCCACTCAGCCCTGGGAGACACTTGACGCTTTGGATGAGGCATGCGCTCATGCAGCAACCAACTTGGAGGACGCATATGCAGAGTTCCGCGC
>CAKARF010000094.1 GCA_916720465.1 uncultured Atopobium sp.
ATGATGTCTGAGCCGATGAGTGCCGTGCGCAGGAACGCAACACGCTGTCTCATGCCTCCTGAGAGCTCGTGAGGCCAGCTTTGTGCCACGCGCTCAAGTCCTCCGCGTTCCAGCATCTCCTGGGCCCGTGTGCGCGCCTCAGCGCGCGAGACGCCCTTCAGCTCAAGCGGAAGTGCCACGTTATCGATGATTCGTTTGCTTGGGATGAGCAAATCCTTCTGGAGCATGTAGCCAATGTGTCCCGGATGCCCTGTGACGTCAGAGCCATGCAGCAGTACCTTGCCCTCCTGCGGCTTCAAAAGTCCCGCAAGTGCGTGGAGCAGTGTTGTCTTGCCGCAGCCCGAGCGACCAACCAGGCAGGTGATTGTGCCCGGCTGCAGCTTAATTGAAATGTCCTTGGCAACTACCTGGCCGTTTCCCCAGACCAGCGTAAGGTTGCGTGCTTCAAGCGCAGGCGTGCTCTGTGGAGGCTCGCATGCACCCGCAGCTACAAGGTCCTTCTCGCCAGGAGCTTCTACGGCTGCGCCATCTGTTATGTCGGTAGTTTGCTTATCCAAGGTACTCACTAGTAAATCCTGCGGATGGATCAATCTTATTCTCTAACAACTGCTGGTTATTGAGCCAGGTATAGAAACGCTGCCAGCGAGCGGAGTCAATGACGCCCCACTTCTCGGCGTCATCAATGTATTTAGCAGCCAAGAACTTCTGAGAAGCTTTAACCAGGTCAGCGTCAAGTTCTGGAATAGCTTTGAGTAGAATCTCTGCTGCCTCGTCTGGGTTAGAAACGCAGAACTCGTAACCCTTTCTTGCGGCGCTCAAGAAGGTCTTAACAGCATCTGGATTCTCTTTTGCAAAGCCGTCATTTACCGCAATAACTGGCGTGTAGTAGTCAAAGTTCTGGTCAATAGCTGCAAAGGCAAAGTAGTTGTACGCAAAGTTCTGAACACGAGCGTTTTGAACAGCCCACTGCTCGTACACCCAAACAGCATCAAACATCTTTGCTTTTAAGCCAGATACCTCGTCATCTACCTCGTAAGGTACCATCTTAAGCGTTGAAGGATCTCCGCCATCAGATTCCATAACAGACCTGATAGTAGCCTGTTCAACAGGGAGATTCCACGTTGCGTAAGTGCGGTCATTAAGGTCTCGCGGACGAACAATGTGATCTTCTTCACGGCTCATAATGCCCGAAAGATTGTGCTGAATAATAGCGGCCACCGCGGTATATGGCAGCGGATTAGATGACGAGAGGCTGTTAGCAATATAGTCCTGGTAGGTAACGCCCATCTGAGCGCCGCCTGCACCAATCAGCGCGTCCGCACCGTCAGCAGGCGGCTGCTGAATGGTTACCTTGAGACCAGCTTCATCAAAGTAGCCCTTCTCCTGTGCTACATAAATGCCGGTGTGATTGGTATTTGGAGTGTAGTCCAGGGCAAACGTAATCTCTGTAGCTCCACCGTTTTTCTCGCCACCGCCCTTGTTGCTGTTGGACGGAGCGGATGGCTGCTCAAGCGAGCAACCTGAGCAAAGTCCAGCTGTCGAGAAACCCATCGCAGCTAGAAAGCCTTTTCTTGTCAAACCCTTGCAATCAGATACGTTCATGCGGTTAATCACTTCTTTCTTTGAACCAATTGAGATTAGTGCGTGGATTCTCCACTGTCTTGAGAGATATCCCAAGGAAGTGCACGCTTTTGGACAAGTTCCACAACCTTCATCAACACTAGCGACAACGCAGAAACCACCACGATTGCTGCAAACATCCTGTCGTATGCAAACGCCTTTCTGACGCGCGTCATATACACGCCCAGTCCAGCGTCGCCTCCCAGCCATTCTGCAATTACCGCGCCAATTACGGCGTAGGTCACGCTCATCTTGAGTCCCGAGAAAAACTGTGGTGCAGCAGCGGCCAACTTGACATGCCAAAAAATCTGCACACGACTAGCCCCCATGGTAGTCATCAGGTCAATCATATCGGGATCTATTGCTTTAAATGCCGAGTTCAGCGCCACGGTAATAGGAAAAAATGTTGAGATAGCCACAAGAACAATCTTTGGCAAAAGGCCATAACCCAGCCAAAGCACCAGAAGTGGCGCGATGGTCACAATAGGAATAGTCTGCGAGATAGTAACAAGTGGAGAGAGCAGTTTGTCCAGCGTTTTGAAGAAGTCCATAAGAACCGCAAGCGCAAAGCCAATAAGAACTCCTATGGCCAGGCCAATAAGGGATTCTAACAGCGTAATCCCTGTGTGAGTCATAAGAAGCTGAAAGTCTTTAACTAGCGCAAATACAACCTGAACAGGAGTTGGAACAAGGTAATTTGGGATAATTCCTACAACAATAACAAGCTGCCAAAGCAGAAGAAAAGAAGCAAGGGATATGGCTTGCAGTGTAAACTGAGAAAGCTTTTTCATATGCCCTCCTTCTTGTAGTGCGTAAGGACGGCATTGGATCCCTACGCTGGCATTACCCAGATCAGGTTAATGGGTCGCAACATGAGGTGCTGCCTCTCAGCCGGGCCATTCCCAGCTCCCCGTATATTTATTATAGCGCGGACACCTCTAACATCAAATAAATAGTTAAACAATCCCCTAAAGCCGCGTGTTCCTGCCCAACAAAACTAACCCAAGAGCTCCTTAAGTCCCAGCTTATCAGCCTCAGTAATTTTTCGCACAACCTTTGCTGGAGAACCAACCGCAAGAGAATCATCAGGGATATCTTTAGTGACCAGGCTATTAGCGCCAATAACGCAGTTATTGCCAATAGTTACACCGGGAAGCACCGTTACATTTCCTCCAAACCAGCAGTTATCTCCTACCGTAATAGGTAAGGCTCGCTCATACCAAGCGTTTCTCTCCTCAGCGTCTAAAGGATGCTGAACGGTGTACGCCTTAAATTGAGGCCCCACAAAACTATGAGCACCAAAGGTAATAGGCGCACAATCCATCAGGTATGCACCGTGGTTGATAAAGCTGTGCGGGCCAATCTTGATGTTGAAGCCATAGTCAACATGAAAAGGAGAAACTGCTGCGCTTCCCTCTCCCAATTCGCCGAGAAGTTCGGTCAAAATCTGACGACACTTTTCTTTATCGCTTGGACGAGTCTGGTTGAACTCCCAGGCTAGATCCTTAGCACGCCAAAAAGCTGCGCTTTGTTCTGCATCAGCTTCACCACCGCACCATTCACCTGCACTCATACGCTCAAGCTTTGATTTCTTATTTTCTGAAATTGCGGTGGTCTGCTTTGGATCAATATCGTACATAGCCAACTCCTTGTGCTTCTTTATCTAACAGCAAGAAGTGTAATAAAAGAAGAGCCCCTGACGAGGCTCTTCTCAGCTAATTTAAAGTTCTTGTAACCAACTACATAGCATCAAAAACATTTACCCACTTAAGCAGGAACTCTGTTTCTTTTACACGACCGCGCGCAAGCTCTGCTGCAGCAATAATGCCAAGCCATTCGTTTACATACTGACGTGTGCAGCCCTGCTTGGTGCAATAAAGATTGATGTATTTCTCGGCAAGCTCCTCATCACCATGGAGAAGCAGGTGCAGATAAGTTGTAGCGCAATCTGCAGCGCCGTTGCCCTGTGTTGCGTGAGCCCAGTCAAGAATTACTGGAGTGCCATCCTCGGCGAGAATAACGTTGGAAGGAACAAAGTCACCGTGGCAGACCTTAGTGTGAGGCTTCATACCGTCAAGCTTAAGCAGAAGCTCATACCTTGTAGCCTCATCAAGAATGTCTGGAAT
>CAKARF010000095.1 GCA_916720465.1 uncultured Atopobium sp.
TAAGGAGGAACGAATGGATATTGTTTTCTCGCATGAAACTGCACTACAAATCTGCGCGCAACTTAAGATACGCGGAAATGATGATGTTTTGTTGCAACGGACAACAAAGGATTTTCGCGCGACGTATTCTGCGTGTTCAACTGAGACATACAATGAAAAACTATGTTTTCTGAGGAAAGCATATGGCATTGTTTTAGGACAAACTACTCATGAGCTATTAAGAAACAATTCAAGAACTCGCTTTTGCGATGAACGAGTATCTCACCAGTTCAAATGTCTTTTGCCAGCAGGTTCCCTTATTGATTTGGGTCAAAATGTCTATTGTGTTGCACCTCCCCTAGCTGTTTGCTTGCTTTCTAGGAATAAAAGCACTCTTCATCAAATTATGCTTGCGAATTTACTGATGGCTAGTTATGGACATCTCCCAAACGGTGACCTCTGTGAATTTGATACGCCGTTGGTAAGTGCGGAAGAGCTTGCCTCTCTATTAAATGCGCTTGAATCTTATTCTCCTGGATTGCATGTCACACAAAAGAATATGCGCTTTTTCTTTTCTGATGCAGCCTCTCCCATGGAAGTAAAGATGGCAATTAGATCTGCTCTCCCATATTGTGAAGGTGGTTTCAATCAAATGCCGATTGCGTTGAATAAATCGTATGTAATAAAAGACCAAATAAACCCAGAGTTACAAGCTAAGGAAAGAAAATTAGATTTACTTTTTGGCAAGATGTCTAAGTCAAATTTGTCTGGATTGAATCTAGTGGCTATTGAATATAACGGCGCGTATCACGATGACTTCTACCAGCAGAGAAAAGATAATCAAAGAACAAATGAGCTGAATTCGGTGAGTATTAAAGAGTACTTTGTAAATGCGGATATCTACAGGAATCAGCTGGCAATGCAAAATATGTTCCTGAGCATTAAAAAAGACTTGGGAGACAGCAATCTGTACCGGATCAAGCAGACGCTGCGCCAGTATTCTCATGAGCAATTCATTTTGATGAATAAACTTGACTCAATATACAGATTTATGAATGAACTAATATATAAAGTTTAACTATCCCTAAATTGCCCTATGTGACAACACAGCAAAGTCAGATAATCTGCAAAATTCGATGTCAATAGCACATCAAATGAAGATATTCTGCACTAAACACGCATTTTTGGAGCAATGTATAGCCTTTTTTGACAGATTATGTGACATAGGTGTGTTTTGTGAATCTGTAATCGTAGGTCCAATTAAATTTGCCCCTCGGGCGATTAGGTAGAAGGTTTAGAAAGCCAACAAAAGAGCCGGTTACCTGGGTTTTAGGTAACCGGCTCTTGCTTTGTGCTTTACGCGCTTCGTGGTGGGCGCTCCGGGGTGGACGTGCTAGCGACGCGGCGCGCGGGTGCGAGGATTAGTCCTCGTAGAAGCCTGGCTCGCGACCGTAGTAAGCATCCAGGTAGAGCTCGCGGAGCTCGGAGACAAGTGGGTAGCGTGGGTTTGCGCCAGTGCACTGGTCATCGAATGCCTGCTCAGACATCTCGTCAAGGGTATCGAGGAAGTACTTCTCATCTACGCCGTAGTCCTTGATGGTCTCCTTGACGCCGATGTATGCCTTGAGCTCCTCAATCTTCTTGACGAAGTTCTCAAAGACCTCACGGTCATCCTTACCAGTAACACCGCAGAAACGACCTGCCTCAGCATAACGTGCAAGAGTGTGTGGGTGATCGTACTGTGGGAAGGTACCCATCTTTGTTGGGCGCTCAGCTGCGTTGTAGCGCATAACGCGAGTAAGGATAACTGCGTTTGCCCAACCGTGTGGAATGTGGTGGAAAGCGCCCAGCTTGTGAGCCATGGAGTGGTTGACACCCAGGAATGCATTAGCAAATGCAAGGCCGCCCAGGCAGGAAGCGTTTGCCATGTGATCGCGTGCCTCGACATCGTTTGGATTGTCGTAAGCACGTGGCAGATACTCAAAGACCAGCTTCATGCCGCGAAGAGCCATGCCATCTGTGTAGTCAGATGCCATCATGGAGACAAATGCCTCAAGGCAGTGAGTAAGGACGTCGATACCAGAAGCAGAGGTCAGGCCCTTAGGCTGGCTCATCATGTTGTCGGTATCAACGATTGCCATGTTAGGCAGCAACTCGTAGTCTGCAAGTGGATACTTAACGCCATTGTCAGCATCAGTGATGATGGCAAATGGAGTTACCTCGGAACCAGTACCAGAAGAGGTTGGGATTGCAACGAAGAATGCCTTGTTGCCCATCTTAGGATAGTTGTAGACACGCTTGCGGATATCCAAGAAGTCCGCTGCCATGTCCTCAAACTTCTCCTCTGGGTTCTCGTACATGGACCACATAATCTTGCCTGCGTCCATAGCAGAACCGCCGCCGATTGCGATGATGCAGTCTGGCTCGAAGGAGCGAATTCGAGCTACGCCCTCAAGAGCGCACTGAAGGGTTGGATCTGGAGCAACATCCCAGAATGAAGAGTGAACAATACCCAGGGAATCCAGAGTCTCCTCGATAGTCTTGGTGAAGCCACTCTTGTAAAGGAACTGGTCTGTGACAATGAAGACGCGCTTCTTGTTATAGACCTCTTTAAGCTCACGGAGAGCAAGAGGCATGCAGCCCCTCTTGAAGTAGACCTTCTCAGGTACACGAAGCCAAAGCATATTCTCTTGCCTCTCTGCAACAGACTTGTAGTTAAGCAGGTGCTGTGGGCCAACGTTGCCGGAGACGGAGTTGCCGCCCCAGGTACCGCAGCCAAGGGTTAGGGATGGAGCCATCTTGAAGTTGTAGAGGTCTCCAATACCACCCTGAGAGGAAGGAGTATTGATCAGGATACGGCAGGTCTTCATTGCCTCCTGATGCTTAGCAATCTTCTCTTTCTCGTTAATGTTGACGTAAAGAGAGCTGGTGTGACCGTAGCCACCATCAGCAACAAGACGCTCAGCCTTAGCAATAGCCTCGTCAAAAGTCTTTGCACGATACATACCAAGAACTGGAGAAAGCTTCTCGTGAGCCATCTCTTCTGAAGGCTCAACAGAGGTTACCTCACCAATAAGAATCTTGGTCTTCTCTGGGACGTCGACGCCAGCAGTCTTTGCGATGAAGTGAGCAGACTTACCAACAATAGCTGCATTAACAGCGCCGTTGACAATGACAGTCTTACGGACAGCGTCAAGCTCCTTACCCTGGAGGAAGTAGCAGCCGCGATCAGCGAACTCCTTCTTAACCTGGTCATAAACGCTGTCAAGAACGGTAACAGACTGCTCGGAAGCGCAGATCATACCGTTATCGAAGGTCTTGGAGTGAATGATGGAGCTAACTGCAAGCTTGATATCTGCAGTATCGTCGATGATAACAGGGGTGTTACCAGGACCAACGCCCAGAGCTGGCTTACCAGAAGAGTAAGCTGCGTTAACCATACCTGGACCACCGGTTGCCAAAATGATGTCAGCGTTGCTCATGACTGCTGCAGTCATATCAATGGTAGGAGCTGGTACCCAATCGATAATACCCTTGGGGCAGCCGGCCTTCTCGGCAGCATCGCGAACAATACGAGCAGCAGCAATGGTGCACTCTTTTGCGCGTGGATGTGGGGAAATAATAATGGCATTTCTTGTCTTCAGGGCAAGAAGCGTCTTAAAGATTGCGGTAGAAGTTGGATTAGTAGTTGGAATAACTGCAGCTACGATACCCATTGGCTCGGCTACAACTCGATAACCTG
>CAKARF010000096.1 GCA_916720465.1 uncultured Atopobium sp.
TGGTGGCGGGGAAGGGAATCGAACCCCTGACACGGGGATTTTCAGTCCCCTGCTCTACCAACTGAGCTACCCAGCCATTGGTGCTTCGAAAAGCTTATTTACTATAACAGACTCAAGCGCTTCGTCAAGCGGGCAATTTATACAATCCAGAAATTTTTTCCGCCAGTGAGGTCAAATTCAACGGTCATGCCCTTTATTGCAAAAAATGCCTTAACTTGCTCCTTTGTTTTCTCAAGCTCTTGACCGTCGATTTTCTCGCGCTCATCGGTTTTCTCGCCAGAGGGGAGCTCTATCCACAGAGACTGTTTGCCACAAGCGTCACGCAGGTGAACTTTGCTCAAAAGGCCCTGTTGAGCAAGTCTTTCATTAAGATGAATGAGGTCAAAAAAGTTGACGATTTTTGGCATGCTAACTCGTTTCTCTAAACGCTCGCTCTTAAGCATACACGTTTGCAAATTGGTACAATAGATGACTAGCTTGAACTAGGTCAGCGGTCGTTGCTGCCTCCACTGAATAAACTATTCGAGGGGAAATTATGGCCTTTACGAGAAAAGAATTCTTGTCCCTTTCTGCTTTAGGAGCTGCAGGTACCTTGGCTGCATGTACTCCGCAAGCAAGGACATCTGATGATACGAATCAGCCTGCTTCTAACGTGGACCTTGAAGAGTTCAAGTCACTCAAGCTGGACATGGCCCAGTGGAGCTATGACGAGGATAACGACTGCTACTATCAGCTGGGCATTCAGTACTGCACTAAGCCTGCAAGCAAGTCGGTAAACACTCTCTCGGTCTTTGTGCCTGGAAAGTATCTCTCGGGAAAGAAGAATGGCTCTACGTACGAATGCGAAGTCAGCGAGAAGGCCGTTGTAGGTAGCTTTACCGCAAGTACCGCGCCAATCGTCATGCCTATTAACACAGCAACGCTCGCCCCTCAGAGCGCTCCTACAAGTTACTCATACGAAGGCCTTGCACCATACCTAGAGGCTGGTTGTGTGTACGTATACGCAGGTTTCCGCGGCAGAAGTGCTGGTTACGATTCAACTACAGGCTCGGACGAGCTTTACGCAGGTGGATCGCCTTGGCCGGCAGTAGACCTCAAGGCTGCTATCAGGTACTTGCGCTACAACCATGAGCTGCTTCCTTGCAATACATCAAAGATTTTTGTGTTTGGCTTTGCGGCCGGCGGTGGTCTCAGCGCAGTGCTAGGCACCTCGGGAGATTCTCCACTGTATACGCCATACCTTAAGGCGGTTGGCGCTGCTACACATAGCGAGAAGGGCGAGCAGCTTTCAGACTCTATTTACGGCAGCGCTTCATGGTGTCCTGCGACATCGTACGACCTTGCAGACGCAGCATACGAATGGTCAGCTGGTCAGTATGCTGATGCAACAGACTCTCGTGCTGAAGGTGTTTGGACACAGCCTCTCTCGCAAGATCTTGCTGGCGCATACGCTTCATTTGTCAACAACATGGATCTTCTCGACAGCAATGACAGCAAGGTCGGTCTTGATGAAACCAACTCTGGTGTCTATACCGCTGGATCATATGCAGATCTTCTGCTCAACGAGCTTAAGACCTCTGCAAATAACTTTGTTAAGGACAACGCATTCCCTTACACCTCTACGCCTCAGCGACTGGAAGAGCCTACGTTCCCAGGTGATCCAAATCTGGCAACAGTTCGTGGTACAGACAACGCAACTCCTGCCACTCAGCAGGTTCAATCTACTATTTACGATACTGCTGAGCACTATTTTGGCTCTCTGAACTCTGAGTCTATTTGGGTTGTATATAACCTTCGCCGTCAGAGCGTTGAACTTGAGAACTTGAGGGGTTTCTCGCGAGCCTTAAGAGGCGCGTCGCTTCCAGTTGGAGCTTTTGATGCTCCTGATAGAAGCACCCGCGCTAATCAGCTTTTTGGCGTTGGCGAGCAAAGTACGCTGCATTTTGATGAGCAGACTGCCAACCTCATCAAAAAGAACCTTGATACGTATATGAAGCTTACTGATTGGAAGTCCAGTTACGCTAATGACTGGACCTCTGATCTGAATAAAGCTGATACGCTGGAGAACGACATTCCAACTCGTGTTGATATGTTCAATCCGCTGTACTTTACCAGCGCATCTTACAAGGGCTATCAGACAGCATCGGTTGCTCCTTATTGGCGCATTAATGAGGGTGCCCAGAATACCGATACCTCAATTTGTACTTCGTTCAACATGGGCTTGTCTCTAAAGCATTTCTCGGGCGTGAGTAACGTCGATTACACACTTGTTTGGGATAAGGGCCACGTTCTTGCCGAGAGAACAGGTAATGCAATCGCTAATCTGGTGTCTTGGATTGTTTCGAGCGCATCCGAGTAAAGGGGAGGATAGAGCGTGTTTCAAACAAAGAATCGCCGACTGTATGGTGTTATTGTCATCGTTGTGCTTGCGGTAGGAGCAATATTCTTCTCTCTTTTTAGAGGTGCTGATAAATCTCAGTCTCAGGCAAGTTCGCAATCGCAGCAATCCCAACAGACGCAGCAGACACAACAAACGCAGTCTCAGAGCTCGCAAAACAAGGGCTACATTGATTCTGTAGCAGCGGATGACCCCTATGCAAAGGGGATTCATCACGTTCGCATTGTGGTGAAGGATTACGGCACTATCGAGGCAACTCTTAACGCAAATGTTGCACCTATTACGGTCTCCAACTTTGCTCATCTTGCCGAATCAGGCTTCTATAATGGCCTTACGTTCCATCGCATTATTGACGGCTTCATGATTCAAGGTGGAGATCCTAAGGGCAACGGTTCTGGTGGATCAGAGAACAAAATTAAGGGTGAGTTCACAAAAAACGGTGTCGAGAATAACATCTCACATACACGTGGAACTATTTCCATGGCGCGCGCCCAAGATTCAAACTCGGCAAGCTCACAGTTCTTTATCATGCAGGCAGACAACTCAACTCTGAATGGAAATTACGCTGCATTTGGCACGGTAACAAGTGGAATGGACGTTGTCGATGCAATTTGTAAAGGCGTTAAACCCACCGATTCAAACGGAACAATTCCTGCTTCAGAGCAGCCTGTCATTGAGTCCATCACGATGATTGATTAGATTCCTTATATAAAATATTGTTATGTTATTAAATGACCTGCAGCGCTTTATAAAGTTGCAGGTCATTGGCGTATAACGAGCTTCTCATGATATACTATCGTTATCCGAGAGGAGTGGTGTTATGCGAGCTGTTGGAGAGTTTTGCGTTCACCCGGGTCAGGGCGTATGTCTTGTTGAAAATGTAGTTTCGGAGCCTACTCCGGCCTACATTTTGTCTCCTATTGGACAAAAACACCCTGTTCAGATTGTATTTCCTCTTGATCAAGAGTTCAGACTTCGTGATCTTATGACGCACGATGAGGCAATGAATCTTGTTGATAGCTATCCTCAAATTGAGCTCATTACGTTCCATATTCATAATGCATCGCTTGAAGAATCACACTTTAGGCGCGCGATTAGAGAAGGTTCTTGTAAAGACTCCTTCAGTATTGCTAAAACGTTTAGAGCTCGCATTGATAACGCACGCTCGCTCAATAAGAAACCACCCGTTTCTCACGAGAGAATATTTAAGATGGCTAGTAATCGCGGTCTTTATGAGCTTATTACAGCGCTAAACTGCACCGTTGACGAGATTCAAAAGGTGTTTAGCTCACGCTATGGCGTAGAAATTGGAAAGGCATAGA
>CAKARF010000097.1 GCA_916720465.1 uncultured Atopobium sp.
CTGCCCTTAGATCCCGGAATCATTACTCGTCAATCCCCTCACGGTGGCGAGTCAATACAACTGGCTCAATAGTCCTATCCGTTGAAAGCAGAGCAACAAGAGCGTCTTCACGAGCTTCCATAATCTCTGCCTCATCATCTTCAATATGGTCATATCCAAGCAGGTGAAGCATGGCATGAACAAGCATAAGCCTAAACTCATCTGCCTCTGTAGTGCCATATTCTTTTGCCTGGCGAGCAATAAAATGAGGAGCCAGAATAATATCGCCCAACTCACACATCTCACCAGGAGCCAAATCTGGATCATCAGGGCGTTCTACCTCAAGTGAGATAACGTCAGTGGGCACATTTTTTTCTCGCCACTCAAAGTTTACCTGCTGAATCTCTGCATCACTGACTACAGAAATGGAGACCGTGCAGGGGCGCTCAACACCCTCTTCAGAAAGTACCAGATTGCAATCAGCTTCAATCTCTTCCACAGAAATTGGCGACTCGACGCCCTCTTCGATTACAATGTCGTACTCGTTAACCACGTTATTCCCCTAGCTGTTTTTCTCATACGCAGTGTATGCATCAACTATCTTACCAACCAACGTGTGGCGAACAATATCATTTCTATCTAAATCAACAAAAGCAACGTCTTCAAGGTTGCCAAGCACCTGTCGAGCAACGTCCAAACCGCTTCTTCCTACAAGGTCTCGCTGTGTTGCATCACCAGTTATCACAAACTTTGACGAGAAACCCAGGCGAGTCAGAAACATTTTCATCTGCTCTGGGGTGGTGTTTTGAGCCTCATCCAAAATGACAAACGCATCGTTCATAGTGCGGCCGCGCATAAATGCAAGTGGCGCAATCTCAACAATTCCCTGTTCCATGAGGTTATTTGCGTACTCCATTGATGTCATATCAAAGAGCGCGTCATAGAGCGGCCTAATGTAGGGATCCAGTTTTTCTTGAAGTGTTCCTGGAAGAAAGCCGAGAGACTCTCCTGCTTCTACAACAGGTCTTACCAGCACAATTCTGCTGATTTGCTGAGAAGTCAAAGCTGCAAGCGCCATAGCCACTGCCAGATACGTTTTACCAGTTCCCGCAGGACCAATGCCAAAGGTAATGGAATTGTTTGCTATTGCCTTTGTATATGTAATTTGACCTTGTGTTTTAGGCTGAATTGCTTTGCCTTTATGAGTTACAAACAGGGTACGTGTTCCCGTTTGCTCTAAGTTGGCATTTCTTTTTGTACTATCAAGCAGCAACTTTACGTCTTCAAGCGTTGGCCTAGATCCAGACTCGACCATTTGAATCAGGTGAGAAAAAATAAGCGTTAACTGCTCAATTTCTTGAGAAGTTCCCGACAAAAAGATTGCTTTGCCTCTGACTGAAATAAGAGCCGCACATGACGCTTCAATTTCTCTGAGCAAACTATCAGCTGGACCTGTCAGATACAATGGATCCACTGAATCAGGAATAGTTAAGCGAATCTGTGTTGGCTCCATGTTCCCCCAATTTACAAACGAGTAGCTTTTAGCGTTCCATTAGGTAAAACTTCATCAAAGCGCATAGCGATAAGTTCATCAAGTTCAATAGTAGGATCAACCTGGACATCAAAAAGACCGCCAGAAATTCCCCTACCAGGATACTGTACCACCACATTATCGCAGGTACCAACTAGCTTCTTAGCAGCATCAAAGCGCATAGCATTACCCAGATCACGCATTTTCTTTGCGCGCTCAGCCATCACTTTTGGATCTATCTGATTTGGAGCAGTAGCCGCGGGCGTTCCAGGTCGCTTGGAATACCTAAATACATGCATCTTTGAAAAGCCCATCTGACGACAAAACTCATACGACTCATCAAATTCTTTATCAGTTTCTCCAGGAAAACCAACGATAAGGTCCGTTCCCAAAGCAATGGTTGGCAGTACCGAACGTGCTTCCTCAACAGCCTTACGATAAAGTTCTGTCCTATACACCCTGCCCATACGAGCAAGCGTAGCATCGCAGCCGGACTGAAGGCAGATATGCAGGAAAGGTGCAATTCTTCCGTTGGAGGCAGCAATTACCTCCACCAAACGAGTATTTACATCAGGTGGCTCAAGAGACGATAGTCTCAAGCGACCAACCTCGGTTTTTTCAAGCACATACTCGAGAAGGTCAGGAAGACGTAGAATTCTTCCACCTTCATCCTCAAGTTGAGCCTTATAGCTGCCAAGGTTGATTCCCGTAAGAACAACCTCTTGAGCTCCTCTGCTCATAGCATCTTTTACCTGCAAAACAACTTCACGAGGATCAAGAGACTTACCTGCGCCACGTGCTTTCCACACAATGCAGAAGGTGCAACGATTATCGCAACCGTCTTGAATTTTGATGCCAGGGCGCGTACGACCTGTTGGAGTAGGCTTGGAGATGACAAGTCCGTCGTCGCTTACGGATTCTGGTGCAAAACCTAGCTCTTCAAGAACCCTATCTGCAACTTTGTCCTTCTCGGCTTCTACCACAACGTTAGGAGCAAGCGAGGCAAGTTCATCAGCAAAAAGACTTGCAACACAACCCGTTGCTACTACCAGAGGGGCTCCCGGCATAAGCGCTGCTTTACGCACAGCTTTTCTCGTCTTAGCTTCTGCTTCTGCGGTGACAGCACAGGTGTTGATAACAATTGCCTGAGCTTCATCTTCTTCAACAATGAGACATCCCATGCGAAGCAGAGAATCCGCCATTAAATCAAGCTCAACGCGATTTACCCTACATCCAAGATTTATGAGCGCAATACCATGAGCCATTAGTGCCTCTTCTTGGAAGTCTTTTTGGAAGTCTTTTTGGCGTTCTTATTTTTGTGATCTGAAGAATCTCTGCCTTCAGATTGAGCGGCGTGTGACTCATCTTGATTGTCTTGAACACTACTTTGTTTACGCTCATCAATAAGTGAGGTAAGTGTATCTAACTGATCTTTGGTCAGCCCTGTTGAAGTCTCAATGTGAACCAGAACGTAAAGGTTTCCACGAGCCTTAGTATGCAAACGAGGCATGCCTTTACCAGCCACACTTAGCTGCTGACCATACTTACAACCTGCAGGTATAGAAATCTCAATAGTTTCATCTTTGATAATGCCGTCAATGGTAACGGTAGTACCAACAATTGCCTCAAGAGAATCTACACTAACTGAAGTAAAGAGATCGTCTCCCCTACGCTCAAAGTCTTTATGCTGGGAAACCTCAATAGTTACGATGAGGTCACCAGAGGTATCACCCCTGACACCAGCCTCGCCCTTGCCGGTAATAGAAATTGACTGGCCAGAATGAACACCTGCAGGAATTTCAACAGAAACACGCTCATGGTCAGGAGTTCTTCCCTGGCCACCACAGGTCTCACAGGCATGTTCTACTTTTTTGCCTGTTCCTTGGCACTCTGGACAAACTGTCTGAGACTGCATTTGGCCAAAGACAGTATTTTGAACCTGGACTACCGTACCCGTACCGTGACAGTGTGGGCAGTCTTCAATTTTTCCACCCTCACCAAGGCCGGTGCCATTACAGTCATCACAGGTAGAAAGTCTGGTATAGGCTACTGTCTTTGTAACGCCTGCTGCAGCTTCTTCCAGAGTAATGGAAAGCCTGATACCCATATCACTACCACGAGTGCGCTGAGCAGCGCCTCGGCCACCATGGTTGCCACCAAAGAAGGAATCAAAGATATCT
>CAKARF010000098.1 GCA_916720465.1 uncultured Atopobium sp.
TTTTGTGCTGTTTGGTAACAGCATGTTGTGCTTCTACACAACTTTTGAAAGTATAGCAGGAAAACAAGGGCTACGTCTATAAAGAATTTAGACCATAACCTCTACAAATACTACGCAAATACATCTGACTCCCCTGTGCAAGATTTTCCACAACAACGCTCAGCTTATTTTGATCTTGGATGAGCTGCCTTTGCTGCTTCTTTGAGCCTGTCAACTGACAAATGCGTATACATCTGTGTAGTTGAAAGTGATTCATGACCTAAAAGTTCCTGTACAACACGAAGATCTGCTCCACCACCAAGAAGTTCAGTGGCGTATGTATGTCTCATGGCGTGTGGCGAGAGTGAGCTGTCTAGTCCTACAGCCGTTAGATACGACGAAAAAACCTTGCGCAAAGAATCCGCGCTCATAGTATTTCCCCTGACAGAAATAAAGAGAGCTGAGTGTGCGCGACCTGTTTTGTCTTTTAACAAGAGCGTAGGACGAGAAGACCTAAGGTACTTCTTAAGCCGCTCAATTGCAGACTCGTAGAGAGGAACAATTCTCTCTTTAGAGCCCTTACCAAAGAGACGTACTGTTCCATTTTGCAAATCTATCTGCTCAAGCTTGAGCGTTGCTACCTCAGAAATACGAGCACCTGTTGCATACAAGAACTCGAGAAATGCTCTATCTCTCAGACCTACCGCTGTTGAGGTATCACATGATTCCAGAAGCCTGTTTACATCGGAATCAGTCATGGTATGTGGAAGATTGCGTGGTGCTCGAGGATTACTAAGTGCAAGAGCAGGATCAGTAGCAATCAGTTTTTCTCGCTGCATCCACTTATAAAAACCACGCAATGCAGATAAGTGCCTATTAAGCGTTTTAGCTGAATATTGAGCTTGTTTGAGGTAAGCCAAATACAAGCGAAGGTTTCTGTGATCAACCTTAGTTACCTCAACGCCTTCCCTACTACACCACTGTTCAAATGCTAAAAGATCAGTTTGATATGACCTTAAAGTATTCTCAGAAAGATTTCTAACCTTGCTTAAATACTCAATAAATTGTTCAACGTGACTGCCCTGCTCTTTTGAAATGGACACGTTAATCACGCTTCACGCAATTAAAGAGTTCCGGACGAGAGGCAAGATACTCATCAAAATCTTTATGAGCGCGCTCTGCCATCTTCTGACGGCGCAAATCTTTTCTTTTAATATGCTCATCCAATGGTTCAAAAATTCCAAAGTTAACATGCATAGGCTGGTAATCTTTGGTGTTTGGATTTGTTGCATATCCCACAAGAGAGCCAAACGAGGTTGTTAAAGGAAGCTTAACCATTTCAACACCCAACAGACGAGCGTACATGTTAAGCGCTGCAAGCAAGCCTGAGGCAATCGCCTCAACATAGCCTTCTGTACCTGTAATTTGACCCGCAAGAATGGTTGAAGTGCCAGGAATTCCAAATGACCTATCAAGCGCATGGGGAGAATCAACAAAAGAGTTTCTATGCATGACGCCATAGCGAACAAACTCAGCATTCTCCAGGCCTGGAATAAGCGTAAATACGCGTTTTTGCTCTCCCCAGGTAAGGTTTGTCTGAAAACCAACCAGGTTAAATGCTGTTTTTGATGTATTTTCTGCACGAAGCTGAACTGCCGCCCAGGGACGTTTACCTGTTCTGGGATCAATAAGTCCAACAGGTTTTAGCGCTCCAAATCTAATTGAATCATGTCCTGTTCTTGCCACTTCCTCAATTGGCTGACATGCCTGGAACAAATCGGATTGCTCAAAATCGTGTCCGATAACACGTTTAGCAGCCAGCAACTTCTCTACAAATATGTCGTATTCCTCTTTATTCATGGGGCAATTAAGGTAATCGCCAATTCCTAAATCCTCATAACGAGACTGGGAGAATGCAATTGAACGGTCGATTGACTCTTCAGACACAATGGGCGCTGCTGCATCAAAAAACGACATTCTGTCAGTTCCTACACGCTTAGAAATGGCCTGATATAAGCTATCAGAACACAGAGGACCTGCGGCGATAACTGTTGGCTCATCAGTTAACTCTGTAACCTCTGCATGAGCCACAGAGATGTTGGGATGATTTTTAATCTGCTCAGTTACTGCTTTTGAAAACTCTTCCCTATTTACCGCAAGTGCGCCACCTGCAGGAACAGAGTTTTCTTCTGCTATACGAAGAAGAAAACTACCCATCTTTTTAAGCTCAGACTTTAAAATTCCAGCTGCAGAATCTTCCTTGGTAGATTTCAAAGAGTTGGAACAGACCAGCTCAGCAAACATATCTGTGTGATGCGCTGGAGAAGAAACAACAGGACGCTGCTCAATGAGTTCTACAGAAATACCGCGAGAAGCAAGCTGTAAGGCACATTCACTTCCAGCTAAACCAGCGCCTACTACAGTAACTTTTTGCGTCATTTTTCACCTATCACACACTACGAGTCCAAATAAAAGTCTTTAGAAGGAGTATACCTTCCATCCGGTAATCTTTTTACCATTCCACGAGCTTCGTAATCAGTTAAGGAATTAAGCACAGTAAGAACGTTTTCCGATAACCGCCATGCAAGCTCTTCTGGTCTTGAAGGAGAGGCTATAAGAGCAGATAAAAGTGGCGTTAACTTCTTATCATGCTTCATTTGTTCTTGAACCAAACAATCAAAATCTAAAGAAATTGCAAGGCCCAACGAAGTCTCGTCAGGAATAATTTGAGCACCTTCAGCAATTAGTCTATTGGTGCCAGCAGAAGCTGGAGAAAAGATAGACCCAGGTATCGCATAAATAGTTTTCCCAAGTGAGTTAGCAAATTCAGCTGTGCTCATAGTACCCGAGCAAAGTCCTGCTTCCGTTACCAGAAGCACTTTTCCTAAAGCTGCAATTACTGCATTTCTCCTGGGAAACGCATAGCGCCTAGGTGGTGTTCCCCACCTATCTAAAGATATAACCGCTCCCCTTCCTTCTCGTGCTGCTTCAAAAAGATCTAGCGATGTAGTTGGGTACGTCACATCAGCGCCACAACCTGCTACTACAACGGTTTTTCCTCCAGCACTAAGCGCAGACATACCCGCCGTATAGTCGCAGCCAAGCGCCCCTCCAGATACCACTACAATATTGTTATCGGAGGCGCATCTACCAGCCATTTCTGCAATCGCCATACCGTAAGGAGTGGCTCTACGAGCTCCAATTACCGACATACAAGGTGCTTGCAAAACACTTCTATCTCCCATTCCGTATATCACTTCGGGAGGATGATTGAGCAATAGCAGCTCTTTTGGATAATCCTCATCTTCTGATGAAATCTCCCATCTCTCCATTACTACTCCAAAGAACGAGACCTATAAGCCACAGCCTCAGATACGTCGTCTTTTGTCACTTTTTCATGATGAGCAATGTCGGCGATAGTCCTTGCAACTCTGCAAGTGCGGGTTATTGCTCTACCTCCTAAATGAAGTCCTCGAGCAAATCTATGCAATAGTTGCAACGCTGATTCATCAAAACTCTCTACGTACTTTTGGCGAGAAGTGCTTTCTACTCCACGGGTTTCTCGCCAAGAAGCAAAATCTCTACCGGAAATAACAAGAGAGCGCATACCTGCTGATGTGAGTCCTAGCTCTCCTTGAATGACTCGATCTGAAGAAGGACGAGCTACATCACACACAATATCTATTCGATCCATCAATGGACCTC
>CAKARF010000099.1 GCA_916720465.1 uncultured Atopobium sp.
CCAATGGCTGGTAAAGACCTTAACTTCAACATTGAGCTTCTCGAGGTTGAAGAGTAATCCACTCCCCCTTTATAGGGCGAGAAGGGCGTAGGTGCTTCTGGCATCTGCGCCCTTCCTTTTTGCGCCAAAGAGACATCAAAAAGAGCTTGGTTGCATGCAACCAAGCTCTTTTACGTAACAAGTTATGAGGGGCCAATACCTTAGCTTAGGACAACGCCACCAAGCCAGCCCCACCTTGGAGTACTCAAAGCACCAAGCTGAGAAATCCAAGAACTCAAGCTCTGGCTTCTTACAATACCAGAGAGACAGTGCCTGACCATGCCGCCACCAATGTAGATGCCAACGTGGCCGTAAATCAGAGCTGCAGCAGAACCACCAAGGGTTGGAACAGCAATAATCATACCAGGCTCAATAGCGCTCTGATCAGTTGAGTAGCACCAGGAATAGTACATATCACAAGCGTTGCCATAGAAGGTGCCAACACCTGCGTTTGAGAAGACGTTGGAGACCCAAGCTGCACAGAAACCAGCACCGGTAGATCCGGTATAGCCTGCAGCATTAACAACTGCAGCAGCAGAACCAGAACCAGCAGAAGAGGTTCCTCCTCCGCCACCGCCACCAGAGTAGCTACTACCGCCACCGCTGTCGCTTGATGCAGCAGCACGCTGAGCGGCAACACGCTCTGCCTCCTGCTGAGCGGCAAGAAGCTCAGAATCACGCTGAGCGATAAGCTCTTTTACGTTGTCATCAAGATTTGCAACAACGTTTGCAGCGTCCGCCTGACGAGCAGAAATATCATTAAGCTGAGACTCCTGGGAAGCACGGAGATTCTCAAGTTCAGCCTTCTTATTCTCAAGCTCGGTCTTCTCGGACTGAAGAGCAGCCTTATCAGACTCAAGAGCGGCCTTCAGGTTTTTAACTTCCTCAATCATCTTCTGATCGGACTCAGAAATCTTATCGAGGTAGTAAATATTAGAAGTGAGCTCCTCAAAGCTTGCAGAAGAAAGAATCATCTCCAAAGCACCAGCTGGGCCAGCCTTGTAGTTGCTGGACATACGAGCGCCAAGTTCTTTTCTCTTCTCGGCAATCTGAGTTTCCTTTTCAGAAATCTCTTTCTGCTTAGCATCAATCTGATTCTGCTTATCTGCAATCTGATCAGAAATAGCGCCAATCTGAGAGTTAGTGTCATTGAGGCTAGCCTGCATGTTGGAGACTTCATTAGAAATCTCATCAAGCAGCTTCTGAGCAGCATCGTAATCGCTACGAGCAGCATCAATCTGTGCCTGGGTAACACCAAAAGCAGGGCGAGTATTAATCAGAGATGCAGTAACGGCAGCGGCAGCAATGCCCATGCCGGCAAAAATCTTAAGAGCATCACGACGATTGAAAAGAGCAGCGCTCTGCTCCTCAATGGTTGTACTTTGCTGTTTCTTTAAACTCATAAGGGTCTCCTAGAACGTTTAGTAGTACGGTGTGACCTTTGAGAGACTATTCTACCCGAGATACACGATGATATTCAAAAAGATACGTAATTTACAAACTTCCCAAAACGAATTTCGGGGAGTTTTGGCTCTAAATTGTGAGGTCAGAGATAGGATTTAGCGGTTTTCAATATGTGCAACATTTTTTATTGATATGGTAATCCTACCGTCAGACTCGTGAGAAAATTCTAGGTAACCTGGACGATCCGTTAGGTTTGAGGGAAATGAAATCTCAATTCCCGTATCGGTGCGGATTTTATGATTCTTTGCAATTCTGTTGGCAACACTGCGTTTAACAGGAACTTCTTCGGGGAGCTCTCTACTTGCCACCTGAGCCTCGTACTTTTCCTGAATCTCAGGACGCTCCTCAAAGATGCGCTTACCAACCTTGATAGGGTCTACTACCTCTTCTACCTCCGCTGCTTCTGCAACGGCAGCCTTAGCACGAGACACCTCAACAGCAGGCTCAAGACCATACTCTTCAGCCAGGTCTTGAACAATAACAGTTACCTCGCCAATAACTTCATGACTGGAAGCCTCTGATGAGCACTCAAGGAAGAGTTCTGGGACGATCAACTTTCCCTCTCCTGCTACAGAGCGGTCATGATCGTGGAAATCAATAGCACCAGTATCCAGGTCAATGACTGCATATGAATCAACCTTTTGCGTAGGAGAAGGCAGCGTTGCATCTTGGCGCAAAATCTCATTTGCAGAACCGTTTACATCATGGATAAAGGCTTGCTTGCGCGGAAGAAGTACGATGGCAAAAAGACGTCTTCCCTCACCCTCAAATGCCTCAGCCTGAGCGTCCTCATCATCTGCAGCAGCACTAGAAAGCGCCTGGCCAGCATCGGTATCAATGTAGTCCGCTACAAGAAGATCGCACTGCTCAACATCATCTGCGCGACGAAGCTCTTCCCAGAACCACTGAGCAATCTGGTGAGAGAACTCTACAAACTCAACGTCTCCGTGAGCATACTCCTGAAGACCTCCAGCAAAATTGCTGGTAGGAGCAAACTCTCCGTGCCTGGACTCTGGATTTGCCGTAATTTTACGCAGTCTACGCTGTACGTATGACTTTGTCTGACGATCCTCTAAATCCAAGGTAGATTGAGAGAAGTATTTAGTTCCCGTCTCAAAATCAAAGACGTGAAGAATTGCCTTAGTAACTCTAAGCATGTAAAACCTCGTTTATTGCAGATGTTTAGCTGGCGAGAAACCCTAGTGCTTGACGCACATCAGAGGATCGCCAATCTTAACCAGTGGACGACCACCAATCAGTGTTCCAGACTCGCCAATAAGATCGATGCGCTCATACTGATCTGCATTAACAACAGTAACAACCACAACGTTCTCATATCCTGCTTCTTCAATAGCAGCAGCATCAAATGAAATCAGTGGAGTACCAGCCTTGACCTCATCATTAGCGTGAACGTAACGAGTAAAACCCTTGCCGTTCATCTCGATGGTACCAACACCAATGTGAATCAGAATCTCAATACCAGTATCAGTGGTAAGGCCAATTGAGTGATTGGTTACGTTAGTTGCAGTAACACGAGCATTGCAAGGAGCATACACGCAATCAAGACCAACGGGCAAAATGCCATAGCCCTGGCCAAAGAGACCGCTTGAGATTACCTCATCGTGAACCTCTTGTACGCTTACCAGGACACCAGAAACTGGTGCATAGATAGTGTCTTCCCTGGTAGCAAATGTAGCCTTCTGAGGCTGCTCTGCTCCGTTAGAAGGAACAAACACATTTTTAACCTTTGACCAAAGACCCATAATGCCTCCTTGAGTATGTGCTCTGCACAGATACCATCTGACATAACGTTTCTATTTTACCTAAGCGAGAAGGACGAATGCTCCACAGAGGAACATCCGTCCTTCTTTCACGAATTTACAACACGAAGATGCAGACTATTGCATTCTCTTAGCACCTCTAAAGATGATTGAACGTGCAGCAAAATAGGTAACCAGGAAGTATCCACCATACAAAGCAGCTACGACTGCAACCACCCCACCAATACTGCTAGCCACATCAAAGTTGCCAATCGACTTAATGACAGAAACCATAATGGACATCGCACAAGTAGCGTGCGCAGCTGCCATAAGCAACGGGAACAGAAAGTACACACCAATCTGAACAAAGAGTGCACGACTTGCAAGGCCCTTCTCGGCACCAAGCTCTGCAAGAACTTG
>CAKARF010000100.1 GCA_916720465.1 uncultured Atopobium sp.
GCTATTAAGGCATATGTCCGAGAAGGATATGTCTCTGATCGCTTTGAAAAAGTTAATACGCAGTACGCGCAGACTGCTACAAAGACCTTTGGAACTTCCGTCTTAAATCTGCCTATTTTCCAAGCATCAATGTATGTCACTAATGTGGCTATTCTTTGGTTTGGTGGCCAGATGATTATGGCTGGCAGACTGGGTGTTGGTGAGCTTACGGGCTTCATGAGCTACGTATTGCTTATCATGAACTCTCTTATGATGATTTCTGGCGTGTTCTTGCTTACTGCCCGCGCCATTACCAGTGTGCGTCGAATCGGAGAGATTCTTTCCGAGGAGCCTGCTATTGAGTCTCCAGAGCACGGCCTGGCTGACGTTAAGAATGGTGCAGTACGCTTTGAAAAAGTATCGTTCAAGTACAGCCAGAGCGCTGAAGAAGATGTCCTTGAAGACATTAATCTCTCGTTTGCGCCAGGCTCTACCGTTGGTATTCTCGGCGGCACCGGCTCCGGAAAAACTACCCTTATCCAGCTGATTGCGCGCTTGTACGATGCAACTGAAGGTGCCGTGTTTGTTGGCGAGAATGACGTCCGCTCCTACAATCTTGTTTCACTTCGCGACGCAGTGTCTGTTGTCCTTCAGAAAAATGTGCTGTTCAGCGGTACCGTCCGCGACAACCTGCTCTGGGGAGATCCCAACGCTACTGACGAGGAACTGCTTCATGCCTGCTCTATTGCATGTGTTGATGAGTTTCTTGACAGGATTGGTGGCTTGGACGGAGACCTTGGTCAGGGTGGCGTCAATGTTTCTGGTGGCCAGAAGCAGCGCCTTTGTATTGCGCGTGCGCTTTTGAAGAAGCCAAAAATTATCATTTTTGATGACTCTACCAGTGCTGTTGATACAGCAACTGACGCAAAGATTCGTGCAGGCCTTGCTGAACTTACTGACATGACAAAAATCATCATTGCTCAGCGCGTGAATTCGGTTATGGACTCAGATCAGATTGTCGTTCTTGATAACGGTAGGGTTCACATGACCGGCACTCACACAGAACTTCTCGCCAAGAGCCCTATCTATAGAGAGCTGTATGAGTCGCAGATGGGCGGTAGTCAATCGGACATTGACGCTGCTGGTAAGGAGGTGTCACATGGCTAATCGCGCAGGAGGAGCACGTCCTCAAAACATCGGACATACCATTAGAGTGTTTGTCTCGTACTTAGGGCATGCTAAGAAGCGCCTTATGTTGGTGGCCCTTCTTGTTTCTATCAGTGGTTTAGCGGCGCTCCTTGGTACCTATATGATTAAGCCTGTTGTTGCTGCAGTGGGCAGGGGAGACGTAAACGCATTTACCAACCTCATTGTATTTACAGCGGTTGTGTATGCAATTGGCGCTCTTACCAGTGTTGGTTACACGCAAATTATGGTTCGTGCTGCTCAGAGGATTGTTTTTGACATCAGACGAGACCTTTTTGAGCACATTGAATCGCTGCCCCTAAGATTCTTTGACCAGCGTACCCGCGGCGATATCATGAGCTTTTTCACAAATGACGTGGATACCATTTCGGAAGCGCTCAATAACAGCTTTGCCAACCTTGTTCTGGCGTTTATTCAGATGGTTGGTACGCTTGTGCTGCTCATTGTTCTTAACTGGCAGCTGACGCTCATCACTGTTCTCTTTGACGTTTTGATTGTGATTTATGCACGCTATGCAAGTAAGCGCTCTGCCAAGCATTATTCGGTGCAGCAAAAGAGCCTTGGTGTTCTTAACGGTTTTGCAGAAGAAACAATCTCTGGCCTCAAGGTGGTTAAAGTTTTTAATCACGAAGATGCCAACTTTGCCGATTTTCAAAAGGTCAATGAGGAGTTACGGCACTCTGGAACAAGTGCTCAGGGTTATGCGGCAACTATGGTCCCTATCACGGTTTCATTAACGTATATCAATTACGCTGTGGTCACTGTGGTTGGTGCTCTGCTTGCTGTAAACGGACACGCAGACGTTGCAAGTCTTGCGTCCTACCTGGTCTTTGTTCGCCAGGCAGCCATGCCGTTCAACCAGTTCACACAGCTCTCCAACTTCCTGCTTACCGCTCTTGCTGGTGCTGAGCGCATCTTTGCGGTTATGGAGATGACTCCCGAGGTTGATGAGGGCAAGGTTGACCTGGTTCGCGTTAGTGGTTACGAGTCTGGAGAAGAGTCCTGGGCTTGGGTCACACCGTCTGGCGAGAAAACCCCTCTTGCTGGAGACGTTCGCTTTGATGACGTGACCTTTGGATACGACGATGATCAGACGGTTCTTGCAAACCTCACCCTGTTTGCAAAGCCTGGTCAAAAGATTGCATTTGTTGGCTCAACTGGTGCTGGTAAAACAACAATTACCAACCTCATCAACCGTTTCTATGACGTTCGCAGCGGAACTATCACCTACGACGGCATTCCAATCAATGACATCAAGAAGTCTGCACTAAGGTCCTCACTGGGCATTGTTTTGCAGGACACACATCTGTTCACGGGTACCATCGCGGACAATATTCGCTTTGGTAAGTTGAACGCTACTGATGACGAGGTTATTGCTGCAGCAAAAATCGCAAACGCAGATAAGTTTATCCGTCGTATGCCACGTGGCTATAACACCGTGCTTACCTCAGACGGCGCTAACCTTTCCCAAGGTCAGAGGCAGCTTCTGGCAATTGCGCGTGCTGCTATTGCCGATCCTCCTGTACTTATTCTGGACGAGGCCACTTCCAGTATTGATACGCGTACTGAGGCACTTATCGAGAAGGGCATGGATGCCCTTATGGCAGGCCGTACTGTCTTTGTGATTGCTCACAGGCTGTCTACGGTTCGCAACTCTGATGCCATCATGGTTTTGGAACATGGTCGCATCATTGAGCGTGGTACTCACGATGAGCTTATTACTAAACGTGGAGAGTATTACCAGCTGTATACAGGCTCGCGAGAGCTGGAGTAGGGGCGTTTATTGTGTTTGAAGCTTTAGCTGTTGCCCTTGGTGGGGCACTTGGTAGTTTAGGTCGCTGGCAGTTGGGAGTCCTCTTTAAACAGTGGATTCCTAACCTGCCTGTTGGTACGTTTGCTGCAAATGTTGTTGCAGGTTTGATTATTGGCTTTGTAACAGGGCTTGATCTTGCAAGTCCACTTCAGCCGCAGGTCAAGCTATTCTTAGCCGTAGGGCTTTGTGGAGGACTTTCGACCTTCTCGACCTTCTCAAATGAAACACTGACGTTTATTCAAGCAGGTAACTGGACCGCTGCAGGCGTGAACATTGCAGTTAACGTTGTAACGTGCCTAGTTGCTGTGTTTATTGGATTGAAATTATCAGCTGTTGTGTCGTAGTGCAATAGTTCAAACGTTTAAATTAAAAGCTAGATATCCTTCTTTTGGATACCTAGCTTTTTAATTTGCTTCCTTCGATTGTAGTTGCCGCGTTTTTTATTTTGTCATCTTAGGTAGTACAAAGAGCACAATTCCCATGGTAACAAGAGGAATACAAGCTACGCACACAAGTACAAAGAGTGCATTCTGAGCTCCTGCAAGGGTGCTTGTAGCTAAGTCTGTAGCTCCAAGCTGAGAAGCCGCTACAACGCCAGAAATAACGCTGGTGCCCATAGCGCCAAAGAGCTGCTGCATTGTGTTAA
>CAKARF010000101.1 GCA_916720465.1 uncultured Atopobium sp.
TACTCATGGCCAACTTCGCCGAGAAGATCGCCTGTCTCGTCAAAGAGCTCTGTTGGGAATGGACCAGAACCAACACGTGTGAGGTAAGCCTTTGCAATGCCCAAAACACGGTCAATGTTAGTTGGGCCAACGCCAGAACCAGTAACCGCGCCACCAGCGGTGCAGTTAGAAGAGGTGACAAATGGATAGGTGCCGTGGTCAATATCAAGCATGGTTGCCTGAGCACCCTCAAAGAGGATGTTCTTTCCTGCCTCAAGTTCTTCATTAAGGAAGAGAGAAGACTCAACAATGTAAGGACGAATGCGGTCTGCATAAGGCAGGTAGGTCTCACAAATCTGGTCAACGGTATAGGTTGGAAGACCATACACAAGGCTCAAGATTGGATTGGTGTACTCAAGTGCAGCCTCAAGCTTCTTGCGGAAGATTTTCTCGTCAAGCATGTCCTGAATACGAAGACCAGTGCGGTTCATCTTGTCCATATAAGTTGGGCCGACACCGCGCTTGGTGGTACCAATAAGATTCTTGCCCAGCTTTTTCTCGTGCACGCCATCAAGATCTTTGTGATACGGCATAACAATGTGAGCGTTGCCGGAAATCTTAAGAAGATCGCAGGAAATACCCTTGCTCTCCAGCATGTCAATCTCGCCGAGAAGAACTTCTGGATCAACAATGCAACCATTGCCAATAACCGGATAGGTATTCTCATACATAACGCCAGATGGAACCTGGTGAAGTGCAAGCTTTGTGTCTCCAGCAATTACTGTGTGGCCTGCATTTGCGCCACCTGCGTAACGGCAAACAACGTCAAAATCTCCGGAAATGAGGTCGGTAACTTTACCCTTACCTTCGTCTCCCCACTGAGCACCAACAAGTACGGAAGCTGGCATAAGTTCTCCCCTATCGCAGCTATCTACAAACACGACCATTACATGACGGTTGCAACCTCTTTAGGGGTTGCTTCATAAGTATATCTAATACCGCTGGCAAAAGCACAGAAGTGCGAAGGTTTTGTCACACATAAGAAACGATTAGTGTGCAGGGTTTGCCATTGCGGCGTACTGAGCGGCTTCACTTTCTGAGTAATTATTTCCCTGGTAGATCTCAACAAACTTGGTAGACGTTGGCATAAACATGACAGGAACATCCCTCAGGGCGCCTGCGCGGTTCTTTGCAACAATGATGTTAGTAACGTCTTTATCAGGACGATCATCGCGTGCAGCCTCTTCATCGCTCAGCGAGCGGTCAAGAAGCAAAACAATATCTGCATCCTGCTCGATAGCACCGGACTCACGCAGGTCAGAGAGCTGTGGGCGCTTGCCGTTTCTGTTCTCAAGCGTACGGTTGAGCTGAGAAAGCGCAATAACAGGTGCTTTGAGATCTTTAGCCATAATCTTAATGCCACGAGACATCTCAGAAACCTCAGTTGCACGACTGTCTGCACGGCCCTTCTCGGCTGGCGGAGAAAGCAGCTGAAGGTAGTCGATGATAATGACGCCCTTCTCGGCCTTATTAAGCATTCTGCGGGCTTTTGCGCGGATTTCTGTGACTGTTGTGCCTGGAGTATCGTCAACGATGATTTTAAGGCGAGAAATGCGCTCTGCTGCCTCCAGAAGGGTGGGCCACTGCTCATTTCTGATGTTAGAAGAACGGATGGTCTGCAAATCAACCTTTGACTCAGAAGCCAAAAGTCTTTGAGCAATCTCGATCTTGCTCATCTCAAGCGAGAAGAGCGCAACAGTTGCACCGGACACTGCAGCATTATAGGCCATGCTGAGTGCAAAAGAAGTCTTACCAACACCAGGACGAGCACCAATAACAACCATCTGACCCGGACGGAGGCCCTGGAAAAGGTTATCAAGGGTTGCAAATCCAGTTTGGACGCCCAGCTCTGCCGCATCTTTACCTGCATTTTGCTGAAGCTCCTCAAAGAGATCAGTCATGATGTCTTCGATGCCCTGCTCGGACTGCTGAACATCCCTGTTAGTTACATCAAAAATAAGCTTCTCTGCCTGGTCAACAACTTGCTTTGTATCTTCTGGAGCGTTGTAAGCAAGTGCAGAAATCTTTGCAGAAGCGCTAATCATCTTTCTGAGCGTAGTATCACGATGCAGCATGTTGGCGTGGTTTTCCCAACCAACCATAGCCAGTGGGTTGTTGCCAAGCTCTGCTAAACGGACAGCTCCGCCAGCGCGTTCAAACTTGCCGTTACTCTTAAGGTGGTCAGCAAGCGAAATGACGTCTACCGGCTTATTGTTGTCAAACAGTGACTTAATAGCTTCAAAAATAATCTGATTAGAAGGAATATAAAAATCCTCGGAAGAAAGCCTAATGAGGCATTCTCCTCTGATCTCTTCCGAGAGGATCATTGCGGAAAGAATGGAAAACTCGGCATCAGAATCTTGTGGCATAGAGGCGTTCTCTAGGGCCGTTAATTGCGTAGGATTCATCTCAAACGAGTCTTGTGCCATCGTCTTTTCCAATCATATTTTTGGGAATGAATCTGAATAGTAGTGTACTTTTCAAAAAAATAAAGAGTCATTTTGGCTTGCAAAACTCGAAAATATAAGTCTTCAACACGATTTTCCAAAACTCGTATACCCTGAGCGGGATTTCCTTGAGTTTTCAACGTTTTCAACAATTTTTAGACTTATTTCGACACGTGGTATTTTCTGCACAATTGCTTATCTGCGGTTATACAAATCAAATTACAATTCCGCAGGTTAAGTGAATATGTTTTACATAACATTTTGAATAACCGCAGGTAGAGCATAAGAAATTATACCGTTCCGTCTACACATAAAAAGACCACCCCTTTGTTATGTTCCACAAAGGGGTGGTTCGAACAAACATTCCATTCTTTTCAGATGGCTGCACTTTTTATAAAAGCTTACAAATCTGTAGAAAACTGCAGAAATTGTATAAACCACCAAAAAATGCAGGAGAACTGTGTTTTATGCATGCATAAAACTACTCTGCGGACTCAACCTCAACCTCGACGGTTGCCTCAGCGACAACCTCCTCGGCCTCCTCCTCTGCAGGAGCAGCATCGTCCTCGCCAACAAGAACAACGACGGTAGCGGTAATGTCACGATAAAGCTCAATGGTGACATTGTGGCGACCAGCGGTCTTGATAGCAGCGCTACGAGCAATGCGCTTACGATCAACGGTGACGTTGAGCTGTGCCTCGATTGCGTCAGCAATCTGAGCGGTGGTGACGGAGCCAAAGAGCTGGCCCTCCTCGCCGATGCGAGCGTCAACAGTTACGAGCTTGCCATCAAGAGCTGCCTTGGTAGCATTTGCGTCAGCAATACGCTGCTCTTCGCGCTTAGCGATATTGTGACGACGCTCCTCAAGCTGCTTGATGTTACCCGGTGTAGCAGGCTGGGCAATCTTGTTGGGGAACAGGAAGTTCTCCGCATAACCCTGTGCGACCTCTACGATGTCGCCTTCGCCGCCCTTACCGCGAAGCTCGCCCAAGAGAATAACTTTCATGGGAAACTCCTTTGATGAGTCGATTGTCTCGACTAGTTGTTGTTTATCGTAGGCTCTGAATCCTGGCTTCCTGAGCGATTAAGCTTTCGGAAGTTTGCCCAGGCGTCAATAAGTCCTACGAGAGCCATAACGCCTAACTGAACTTCTA
>CAKARF010000102.1 GCA_916720465.1 uncultured Atopobium sp.
TAAACAGTGTGCAGCAATCAGGAGCCGTCTGCGTTGAGATATCAAACGTATTGATGTCTTGGGCACGACGGATGATTTCTTGCTTGTCAGAGCCAATCAGAGGCCTCAAAACAGGTATAGTAACGGCCTCGTTAACAGCAGCAATGTTATCAAGTGTCTGAGAAGCAACTTGGCCAAGTGACTCACCAGTTACCAGCGCTTTAGCGCCTTCAAGCTCTGCAATCTTCTGCGCAATGATGTACATCACACGACGATACATAATGACACGAAGAGCTTGTGGAACGGCAAGAGAAATCTCACGCTGATGCTCGCCAAAAGGCACAACATACATTCTGCCAATAAGGCCAGCAGGTTCAAGCGCCTCAATAATATCCTGACACAGATATTCGCTGGTATCGGAAGTCATAGGGCGACCAGAGAAGTGAACGGGAATTACTGTAGCACCTCTGCGACCAACCATCCATGTTGCAACAGGAGAATCAATACCGCTTGAAAGAAGCGATACTACTTTGCCGGCAGTGCCAACAGGAAGACCGCCAACACCATGAATAGATGCAGCGTAAACATATGCGTTGCCCTGAACAACATGCACATAGACCGTCATATCTGGATTATGCATCTGAACTTTTTTATCAGGGAAATTTTCGCAAAGTACTGCGCCTACAAGCTGGTTAATCTCAATAGAATGCTTTGGATAAACCGTTGAGGAACGACGAGCGTGCACTTTAAACGTAGTAAAGTCACCGGACTCCCCCAGCGCCTTCACGGCAGCGTTACAAAACTCCTGCTCATCTAAGCCACAGCGATACGCCAAAGAAGCGCGAGCAACACCGGGAACCTGAGCCACGGCATGCTGCAACTCTTCAGTTGCTTGCTTATCAGTGGTTTCTACAAGAAGGTAGCCAGAAATGCGAGAAACCCCCGCCACTGGAAAGTGTCGGAGGGCTCGTCGCAAATTTGTTACCAACTGATTTTCAAAAGTGGATCGGTTCTTACCCTTTAGACCAATTTCGTGGTAGTGAACCAGACATACTCTTTCAGTCATAACTCTTAGTAAACGATGGTGTTCTCGCCCTTAATTGCCTCGTCAAAAGACTCTTTAACAAAGCCAAGGGTACCGTCGTTAATCTCTTTCATAGCAATAGAGACAGAATCTTTACCACTTGCAACAGTAGTAATGTCATCAAAATCCTGAACAGCGGTTACACGCAGGTGCTGACCGTGAAGCATGTTGTTAATATCGCAAGCACGCTTAGAAGCAAGAGAGCAAAGCAAGAATGGATTCTGCTCAGTCTTCTGAAGCAGGCTGTCAATCTCAGGCTTAATAACAGACATTAAAGCTGACCTCCGTCTGATTCATAGTCATCAAAAACTTCCTCAAGCTTGCTTAAAGCAGTCTCAAGGTTGTCGTTCACAATGCAAACAGTATAGTCGTTTGCATACTCCATTTCACGTGACGCATTAGAAAGTCTTGTAGAAATGGTCTTCTCGTCTTCTGTTCCACGACCTCTAAGGCGCTGCTCAAGCTCTTCAAATGAAGGTGGCTTAATAAAAACGAGAATGGCGTTGGGATATTGTTTGTGGACCATAAGTCCACCCTGAACGTCAATCTCTAGAACAACAGACTGACCTGCAGAAATCAGGCGATCAACCTCGGATTTAAGCGTGCCATAGCAATAGCCATGAACATGAGCCCATTCAAGGAATTCACCAGCATCAACGCGCTTTTTAAATTCTTCATCGGAGAGAAAATGATACGCAACTCCATCGACTTCTCCTGATCGTGGAGAGCGTGTAGTAGCCGAAACCGTCAGGCCTAGGTTTGGACGCTTGTCCCTCAAAAGAGAGACAAGCGTTCCTTTTCCTACACCTGACGGTCCAGATACTACAAAAAGTTTGGCTGAACGAACCACTACTTGGTCAGTGCCTCGAGAAGCTGCTCACGCTGACGAGCGCCAAGGCCCTTAACGCGGCGAGTTGCGGAAATTCCGAGCTCGTCCATAATCTTTGCTGCCTTTGCCTTGCCATAGCCAGGAAGGGACTCGATAAGAGCGGAAACCTTCATACGCTCAGCAATAGGATCGGTAGAATCAAGGACCTCTTTAAGGGAGACCTTACCAGTCTTAACCTTCTCGCGAAGCTCTGCACGAGCGTGACGAGCCTGAGCTGCCTTCTCAAGTGCTGCCTTGCGCTGCTCATCGGTAAGTGTAGGTAGAGCCATTATTCCTCCAAACATCGTTTTCGTACGTCATATACGAAACTCAATTTAATGTGCCTTTTGCACTTCAGCAAAATAGTTTGCCACATAACACGTTATTTACAAGGGGTTTTTTAATATTTCGGCATTAAAAACCACCCGTTCACCATAATTCCAAAAACTTTTGTTAATTTTTAAGCTCAGAAACGATGGCTTCAAATGCTTCGACTGGATCATTTGCGCAGGTAATTGGCCTACCAACTACCAATTTGCTTGCTCCAGCCTTAATTGCTGCTGAAGGTGTGGAAATTCTGACTTGGTCGCCTTTCTCGATACCTTCTGGACGTACTCCTGGGGTCACGATGAGTGCATTTGGCCCCAAAAGCTCTCTCATTTCCTGTGCTTCCTGAGGCGAGCAAACAATTCCGTCAGCACCTGCGTTGTAAGAAAGAGAAGCCAAATGAGCAACCTCGTCCTTAATGGAGCCGTCTACACCAATGGAATGGAGTGCATCCTCGTCCATGCTGGTGAGGACAGAAATAGCCACTAGTTTGGTACGGCCAAACTCATCAACGCCACGCTCTGCTGCAGCCTCTTCTGCACCCTCACGACCAGCAGCAATCATCTGAGCAGTTCCCAGTCCGTGGATGGAAAGGATGTCTGCGCCAGAGAGCGATGCAGAGTGGACAGCGCCCTTAACCTGGAATGGAATGTCATGCACCTTGAGGTCAAGGAACACCTTGAAGCCGCGAGCATGCATCTCGTCTACCATCGAGGGTCCATAGCGATAAAAGAGCGTCATGCCAACCTTAACCCAGCGTGCGTGGCCGGCGAGAAGATCGGTGAGCTCCAAAGCTCTTTCTCTTGTGCAATCAAGCGCAACAATAACGGCGTCGCGTGCCTGCTCGTCTGTTAGCATTCAACAGCTCCAATCAGCTCGTGGATGTCAGATACACCCTGGGACTTTGCCCAGTCAGTAAGCTCGTTCAGGATACGTGGAGCACACATTGGATTGTAAAGATTTGCCGAACCAACAGAAACGGCCGTAGCGCCTGCCAGAATAAACTCCGCAGCGTCCTCACCCGTTTCTACGCCACCAACACCGCAGATAGGAATAGAGACCGCTTGTGCGCACTCCCAGACCATACGGACAGCAGCGTTGTGACAGAGAGGGCCGCTGAGACCTCCTGTTGGCTTAGAAAGCCTGCTCTTTCTGGTGTGAACATTAATTGACATACCAGGGATGGAGTTGATGAGCGTAAGTCCATCAGCGCCTTCAGCCTCAAAAGCCTTGCCAATCTCGGCAACATTGACAGGAGCCATCTTGACCAAGATAGGTAGCTTTGTCAGAGGACGAACTGCCTTCATAATCTCTGTGGCCTGCTCAGGAGTGC
>CAKARF010000103.1 GCA_916720465.1 uncultured Atopobium sp.
CTGGTATGCGGCATAAGCATTAGCTGCAGGCTGAGAACCAGAACCACCGTTCAGTCCATTAATGTTCAGGTTAATTGCAGTTGCTGCATTAGTTGACGAGAAGGTAAATCCTGTTGCACGTAAATCAGGATTAGGGCTTGAGCTGGCATAGTATGTCAGTGGCAGCTGCATAATCTCGTTAACAGAAACTGGAGATGAAGAGATGTTGGTAATCTTTACCACTGCCTGCAGATTCTGATACTTATCAATATCTACGATGGAGCGGTTCATCTGAGTGGTGTCATTGTCCTTATAGGCGTAGTTAGATGTCTGACCAGAAGCATCCGTAAAATAAATAGAACGCTCGATAAGACCATCTGCGCTTACAGAAGGAGACACGTTTGTAGTAGTGCCGTTGTAGAACGAATTGTTACTTGCAGCGTATGCAATATTTGGCATAAAGACTAAAGCAGCCAAAAATGCAAACATCACAGCAAGAACAGCGCGGCCCTGCATCTTTGATGTCATAGGCGTATTCCTCCTCAGAATAAAAACTTAGCAGTACATTTTCGCATTAACCTACTGTTGAAGGAATGGAGATATTTGTTACTCACATAAAAAAAGAGACGCCATCTTTCGATGACGTCTCTTGACAATTACTTAGATGCGCAAAGCGTGTTACTCTGCAGCCTCTTCGGTTGCCTGTGCGTTAGCCTCAGACTCAACCAGGTGAGCCTCAAGGTCAGCCTCAGCCTCAGCTGCTGCTGCCTCTGCTGCTGCACGCTCCTCCTCTGGAAGTGGAGTGACCTCAATGTCAATGCCAAGGGTCTCTGCAGCTGCCTTCATGGACAGGGAGATGCGACGGCGGTCAAGATCAATCTCCATGACCTTTACCTGTACAACATCGCCAACCTTGCAGACCTGGGATGGAGCGGTGACGTGCTGCTTAGCCATCTCGGAAATGTGGACAAGGCCCTCGACGCCGTTACCAAGGTCAACAAATGCACCGAAGGTAACAAGCTTGGTGACAGTGCCCTCGATGATAGCGTCAACTGGGTACTTGGAAACAAGTACACGCCATGGATCCTCGGAAGTCTGCTTAAGGCCAAGGGAGATGCGCTCACGGTTAAGGTCAACGTCGAGAACCTGAACCTCAACCTCCTGGCCAACCTTAACAACCTCAGATGGGTGGTTAACGTGGTTCCAAGAAAGCTCGGAGATGTGAACCAGGCCGTCAATGCCGCCAAGGTCAACAAATGCACCAAACTCAACGATGGAGGAAACAGTACCCTTGAGCTTCATGCCAACCTGGAGCTTGCCTAGGATGTCCTGACGCTCTGCCTTACGAGCCTCCTCAAGAACAATGCGGCGAGAAAGAACAACGTTGTTGCGGTTGCGATCCATCTCGATAACACGAGCCTCAATACGAGTGCCCATGAATGCACCAAGGTCCTTGACGCGACGAAGGTCAACAAGGGATGCAGGCAGGAAGCCACGGAGGCCAATGTCAAGAATCAGGCCGCCCTTAACAACCTCAATAACCTCACCCTCAACGGTCTCACCGGCGTTGAACTTATCCTCAACTGCCTTCCAAGCACGCTCGTACTCAGCACGCTTCTTGGAGAGAACCAGACGGCCCTCTTTGTCCTCTTTCTGAAGAACAAGAGCCTCGACGTCCTCACCCAGGGAGATAATCTCTGCAGGGTTGACGTCTTTACGAATAGAAAGCTCACGAGCAGGAATAACACCCTCAGACTTGTAGCCAATGTCTACGAGGACCTCATCGCGCTCAATTTTGACGACGGTGCCGTTGACAAGATCTCCCTCATCAAAATCGGTAACAGTGCCGTCGATCAGGCTGTTCATTTCCTCATCGGAAATTTCATCCAAAGAGAAGATGGACGAGTTCTGAATCTCACTCAAAGGTGGACCCCTTCCAAAACGGGGCCCCGGTCAACATGGTTGCTGCCAGAGTGCCAATACGTGGGCTTCTCTACTCGGAAACTTACATGCTCTCGGGGGCCAACAGATACAGTGCATAGCTTGACGCCATACGGGCAATAGGATAGCGCTCTTCGGCTGATTAAACAAGCCAAAGAGCGCTACTTTGCACAGCTATTACGCAAGTTTTACAAAATTTCTTCAAAGTTTGTTTCTTGCGAGATGATTTGGTTGTGCTTACGCAAGAAGGCGATAACCCTCTTTTTCTACGGCAGCACGGTATGCATCAACATCAATGGGATTTTTGCTGAGGATACGTGCCTGACCACCAGCTAGAGTAACCTGCGCCCATGTTCCCTCAATACTATCGAGAGCTCGAGTCACATGATTGACGCAGTTCTGGCAAGTCATACCACCAATCTCAAATGTTTGAACATAAGGGTAATGAGATTCATCTTTGTCTTCTGGACCATCCGCAGCAGAAACCTGCTCTGTGTTACAGGTAGTAACGCCTGTTCCCTCATCAGAGCAGCAGCCTTTTTTACCTGCAGCAATTCCGTAAACACGATAAACCGCAAAACCGCAAAGCGCTACAACAGCAAGAATAACAATAATATTGATTGGTGACATACAAACTTCCTTTCTGTTGCTGTTTTACTACCCACCATTTTCTAGATTATTCAAAAAATGATGTTTTTTCTCGCAAAATTTAACAGCAACAGCAACAATCGTGATGCAGTTTAAGCAGAAAGCTTTGCACCAAGGCCGCGAAGAGCCTCAAGAGCATCGTCATCTGGCTCAAGGTTGCAGATAAAGGTCTCAACAACGTTGACACCCTCTGCCTCAGCATTCTGCTTCCAAGTCTCCATCCAGTCGCCGGTTCCCCAGTCATAAGAACCAAAGAGAGCGGTTGGTTTCTGTCCAAGCTTGCCAGCGCAATCGTTGAAGAGCTCCTCAAAATCAGGGTCGAGCTCCTCGTCACCCATAGCAGGGCAACCAAAAGCAAATGCATCGTACTGATCGCACATATCTGCAGAGAACTCAGAAGACTCAATAGCCTCAGTATCTGCGGCACTTGCAAGCTCTTTTGCCATTGCCTCAGTATTGCCCGTCATGGACCAATACACAACTGCTACTTTACTCATACATTTCCTCCTTCTGTGTCCAGGTTCCCCCTGGAAAACTACACATTACTTTCAATACCTCAACAAGAAATCCAAGCACACCCCTTATGCAACCTGGCATTTCTTGGTATTGCCATACGATGAGAGAATCTGCACCAAAGATTCCCCTTGATAAAAACGATGCTTGCAATGGTCTTCTGCATCTTTAAGCTGCTCCAGGCGCAAGCGAGTTTCTTCCGTGTTGTCATAGACTTTCCAAGCGCCCGTAAAAAGTTCTGGCTGGCCGTTCATAAAGCCTTGAACATCTGCAAGCGGATAGCCCAGCACAAGTCCAATTTCGTGCGGAAACGCAGCCTTTCTTGCATGAAAGGCAAATATTTTTGAGCGCATGCTTTTCATCAACGTCTGCACTGACTCAGTAGAATGTCCAAAGGCAGCCAAAAACTCACAGTGCTCTGGTTTGGCGAGAATATCCTCAACAAGCTCAGGTCTATAGGCAACAAACGTCACCTTTCCGCCAGAAATAGCAGAGGTAGCAAGGAG
>CAKARF010000104.1 GCA_916720465.1 uncultured Atopobium sp.
CGGTTTCGGGCACTATTACCGCAACTACTCCAACTGTTCACGCATTTGGAATCACGGCTGATTCTGGCGAAGAGGTTTTGATTCATGTGGGCGTTGATACTGTTGAGATGAAGGGCGATGGCTTTACCGCTCTTGTCGAGCAGAATCAGCGCGTTGAGGTTGGACAGCCACTGATGACGTTTGACCTGGATAAGGTTAAGGATGCGGGCCATCCTGAGGTAGTCATTCTCGCCATCACTAATTCTAGCGAGTACAACAATGTAGAGATTCTTGCCTCTGCAGACCAGTTGGTTTCTGCTGGCGAGAAGGTCTGTGTGCTCGCATAACTGCGGTACTGCAGTTGCTCCATGTCTGACACATCCTACAAGACACTCAAGCTGGACTTTGTTGCGGAAGGTCTTTTTGAAGACAGAAAAAGCCGCTTCATAGCCCAGCTTTGTCATGTAGATACAGAGACAGAAGCGCAAGAGTTTCTCGCCACGGTAAGAGCGAAGCACTACAACGCTCGCCATAACGTGCCTGCGTGGATTTTGGAGGACGGAACAGAGCGCGCTTCTGACGATGGAGAGCCTTCTAGAACGGCGGGAATGCCGGTGCTGGAGGTATTGCGCGGAGCAGGACTTAAGAACGTCTGCTGCGTTGTCACGCGCTACTTTGGCGGAACGCTTTTGGGTCCTGGCGGACTTGTTCGTGCGTATACGGCAGCAACTCAAGAGGCTTTGGCTGCTGCTGAGGAAGCCTCTGCTGTTCAGGAAATGCTGCAGGTTGTGAGGGTGGAGTTGTCGGCCCCGTATAACCTGTATGAGCAGATTCAACGCCTGGTCTCGGATACCGGCGGCAAGGTTATAACGGCAGAGTTTGGAGCGGACGTTTTTCTCGCCATAGACTTTAGGTGTGGAGAAGAAGCGGCGTTTACGGATGCGCTAACAGAGCTCAGCGCTGGAAAGATTACAGCCGAGGTCTCCGCGGCACGTTTTGATCTGTTCTAGTGGGTTTAATAATTGTAATAACTTATTCAATACTTATAAGAAATTGTCTTCCTAGTTAGATGTCATATTTTTATTGACATTTATTCGGGGGGGGGGGTATTTTCAATGCATGAAATGAAGAACTAATTAATGTACTTTAAGTAGGAGGTATGATGAAAAACAGCTCTAAAAATACTGGTGATAAAAGTAAAGTATTTGTATATCGATATTATTTTATTGCAGCAATATTATTCATTGTTGCAATTAGTTGGACAGTAGTTCAAAGTAGTAGCTGTTCAAAAACTTCATCTTATCAATCAAAGAATGATAGCACTAGACATACATCAGTCGTTAATAATACACAGCCAAACAAACAGCAGGAAACAAATACAAATTCAAAATCAAATAAAGAAGAAACTACCGAACAAAAATCAGATGAAACGAAAGACGTTTTCAATCCTCAAGATGTATCGGATCAGACTATCCAATCAATTCAAACGTATGATGATTATTTAAAAATGTATTATAAAATTATTGAGAATTATTTTTCTGATTATGAGGCAGTGGTAAAAGGCACAGTTTTGTACGATGAGACTGCTTTTCAAAAAATGAAGGAATCAATTGAACAAGCGTATGATAGTCAAGTGAATCAGTACGATGCTATTAGAAATAAGAAAATTATCGGAAAAGATGAACTTGTTAAATACTTAATTGAATATAGAGATAATCTCCAAGAGACAATTGATACATTGAAAAAATCTCTTCAATAAAAAGATATTTAAGTTTTAGTTTAATAACGAAGAGGACATAACCAAGAGTTATGTCCTCTTTATAATAAAGGTCACACTATATGGACGTGCTTTACTTGCGGTTACGGCCACCAAGGGAGTAGCCAAGGTTCTCCCAGAAATCAATCTGGACGTCTTCGCCCTCGTCCCAAACCTTGAGCAGGTCCTCTGGAACGTACTGACGACGAACATCAGCCTCGCCGCCGTAGAGGCGGAACCAGTCTGCGCTCATGATGAGGTAGCCGTCCTTACCGGAGTCCTTACCCCAGCTGTTCTCAATGCGCCACTGCTTAGCCTTACCGTCCTTATCAAGCTCAACGCCCTGGAAGGTCATTGCGTGGGTAAGGGAAGTCTCATAGTTCTCAATCATTGAGGCGCGATCCATGTCAAAATCAACGCCAAAGAGGCCGTTGTAATCCATGGTGTCGGTTGAGAGGACGTAGTTGAAGTCCTCATTGTGGCGAGGGAACTCCTGCATAACGTCGCAGGCCATGCAGACAGGGTTGCCGTCCTTCAAAGAAGCAATGGTAGCTGCCTCAAGAACCTCTGGCTCAACGTTTAAGAAGCGAGTCTTAATGCCGCCTAAGACGGTATCGATGAAGGTTGGGTGATACACCTTGCCGTAAGGATACTTCTTGCTTGGAACAGAAATGAGCTGGACATAGCCACGAGGATCAACGCCACAATAGCGCTCAGCAAACTCAAGAGGAGTAATGCCAAAGTCGCGAAGAATCTGGGTGCCCTCCTCGTCCTTCTCGCCGTCCTTTTTGTCCTTGTTGTCAGAAGCCTTACTTGGCTCAACAGGAGAGAGCTTTGCCTTATCTACCTGTGCGTTTTTGCCAACCTTGCACTCAAAGTCAAAGGTCAGAGGTGGCTCACCAAGGCAGACGGAAAGAATCTGGTGGAAGCCCTTGAGCTGCTCCTGCTTAAGCGCACGAAGCTCGTCTTGAGACTTGCCAGCTGCGTATGCTGCGCGAAGTTCGCCAGCACTCTTTCTGAACAGGCGGTCAATGCGCTCATCCATCTGAGTGGAGTTCTTGGAGCAGGCAGTCTCTGGCATGGCATCCTTAGGAACCAAGCCGTACTTCTCAACCAAGCTCATAGCAAATGAGTAGTAGCCGCCGTCGCCAATGCCCTCGGTCAGAAGTGTGTTGACAACACGAGAATCGGTTGGCTGGTCAGCGGTCTGAATGATGTACTCAAGTGCAGAGTTTACCTTCTCAAGCTTGTCGTAGAACATGCCATATGCCTGGCTGAACTCAAAGGTATCAACGTCAAGCTTCTCGATTGCCTCCTGGCGAAGCACATTGAAAGAAGAGAACATCCAGCAGCGACCGCTCTGACGCTGGTTGGTGACGTCGCCCGTCTTTGCAACAGCAACACCGTAGGTATCAGCGTAGGTACGCATGGTGGTGATATCGCGAGCGGCTGCGGAAACGCCCATAGAGGTTACGGAGTTGCGAGCAACGCGGTTAGCACGGTCTGCACTAAATGCAGCGGTTTCCTCGTTTGCCCACTGTGGATTTACGGTCTGATCAGCCATTGCGGCTCCTTTTGTTTGTAGCGTTTAGAAAAAACCTGGCGAGAAGACCGATCTTCTCGCCAGATGGTTTGTACCTTAGCGAAGTGTTGCAAGAGAGCCCATTGGATCCCATGGCTCGAGGACGGTTGCTTCCTCGGTCTCAAAGGTCTTGAGCTGCTCAGGAGTGAGGTACTTCTTGTCAACAACAATCTGGTAGACGTACTCGTCAAACCA
>CAKARF010000105.1 GCA_916720465.1 uncultured Atopobium sp.
CCAGAGGTTAAACTTCTGGGTTTTGGGGCATAGGGAAGATATGGCAGAAGATACTTCAAAGCAAACAACGCGCCGTAAGGGCACAAAAAGGGAGCCTTTATCGTCTGGTTCTACTCAGACGGCAGGGGCTACTAAGCCTTCTTTTATGAGTAAGGCCTTTAAGCCTAAGCCAAAGGTTGAGGCTACATCTTCTGATGCCAAGCCTTCTGCTAAAAAGATTTCTGCCAAAAAGCCAAATAACGCTACAAAAACTGCAGCTCAAGCTCGTGCTGAGCGTATTAAACACAGCAGAAAGGTATCGTTTAAGGCAGTACGCACGGCCTTTATCGTTTTGCTTAGCCTTGCCCTTCTTGCTGGCATTGCTTTTCTCGTCCTACGCTCTTCCTCAGTCTTTGCCATTACCAACATTCAGGTTGAGCCGACAGAGCACGTCTCTAACGAGCAAATTCAAAAACTCATTGCAGTAGAAGAGGGAACAACGCTGCTCAATATGGATGAGTCCCTTATTACCCAAGAACTTCAGAAGGACCCTTGGGTAGCTTCTGCAACGTACGAGAGGCAGTTCCCTAATACGCTGCGCATTACTATCACAGAGCGTAAGGTTACAGCCATAGTGGCGCTTTCTTCTGGTCCGGTTGCATGGTATTTGGGCGAGAATAACGTCTGGCTTGAGGCAGATCAGCTTAACGTACCAGAAGGAAAGACTACTGCCACCGTTGCGCTTGAGAAGGCAACCTCAGAAGGTGAGCTGCTGATTACCGATGTTCCTGCAACGGTTTCTCCTGTAGCAGGCACCACAGCAACAGACGCAGAAATTCAAGCGGTTATGCAGTATCAGTCTACGTTCTCATCAGAGCTTACTTCGCAAATTGTGAGTTACTCAGCAAGTAGCGTTGATGCAATCTCTGTCACCCTAACCAACGGTGTACAGGTTGCTTTGGGCTCTCCAACACAGATTGCTGACAAAGAAAAAGTGATTCTGGCAATGCTTAAGCAGTTCCCAGGAGAGCTTACGTACTTGAACGTAAGAACACCTGCAAGCCCAACCTATAGGCGAGTTTCTACCGGAAATGTTCAGTCTGGTTCTGGTGTTTCGTAGGTAAACGCGCAGACAATGCGCGCCGTTAGGCTATTTTTTCCTACCGTTTACCAGGTTTCTTCACAATTTCTACATATTATTTGACTTGCATGGGTGAGTTGTGCAAATATACCCCGCTTTGCATGAAGCGTAAGCCTTAACTTGAGGTTTAGGGTTTTATACAGCGGTTCTGCGAGCGCATAAACGTAGCCTAAGCGCAGTCGCGCTCCGGGACAAACGGGCACAAGCGTGCCTCAAGGAGGAAGACATGATTAAGGACACCGATACCCTTAACAACTATCTTGCTGTTATCAAGGTTGTTGGCGTTGGTGGCGGCGGTACTAACGCTGTCAACCGCATGATTGAAGAAGGCATCCGTGGCGTTGAGTTCGTTGCTGTAAACACCGATGCACAGGCTCTTGCAATCTCCGATGCTGACATTAAGGTGCACATCGGTACTGACATCACCAAGGGTCTTGGTGCTGGTGCTAACCCTGAGGTTGGTAAAGAGGCAGCAGAGGATAGCCGCGATGAGATCAAGGCAGCACTTGCTGGCGCTGATATGGTCTTCATCACTGCTGGCGAGGGTGGCGGTACTGGTACCGGCGCTGCTCCAGTTGTTGCTGATATTGCAAAGAATGACGTTGGCGCACTGACCGTTGGCGTTGTTACCAAGCCATTCTCCTTCGAGGGCCGTCGTCGTTATGGTTCTGCAGCTGACGGAATCAAGACTCTTTCCGAGAACGTCGATACACTCATTGTTATTCCAAACGATCGTCTGCTTGATCTTTCTGAGAAGAAGACCACCATGCTTGAGGCATTCCGCATGGCTGACGATGTTCTATGCCAGGGTACCCAGGGTATTACCGATCTCATCACTGTTCCTGGTCTGATTAACCTCGACTTTGCAGACGTCTGCACCATTATGAAGGGCGCAGGTAGCGCAATGATGGGCATTGGCATTGCTGCTGGTGATAACCGCGCTGCTGATGCTGCAACTGAGGCAATTTCTAGCCGCCTGCTTGAGAGTTCCATTGAGGGTGCAACCCGCGTTCTTCTCTCTATTGCTGGTAACAAAGACCTTGGTATTCAGGAGATTAACGAGGCAGCTGACCTGGTTGCTAAGAACGTTGATCCTGATGCAAACATCATCTTTGGTACTGTTGTTGACGAGTCCCTGGGCGATCAGGTTCGCGTAACCGTTATTGCAACTGGCTTCAATGACTCTAACGTTCAGCAGCAGCTCCCAACTCTGAACACCCAGAGTACCACCCGTCCAAGCCGTCCTGCTCAGCCACAGCCAACTCGTCCTGTAGCTGCTCAGCCACAGCCTGCTCGCACCAACAACTCTTCTAATGAGAAAGAGTTTGATATTCCAGACTTCCTTAAGCGTAGCCGCATCTAAACATGTGCGCGCTGAATAGACAGTGCTTACACGGCGTGACCCTGCTCATGGATCCAGAGGTTCCATGCGGGGTCACGCTCGCATTTACCGAGCGTACTGGCGGTTTTTCAGAAGGGGAGTTCAGCTCCCTTAATCTGGGCAGTAGGTGTGGAGACAATCTGCAACATGTTCAAAAGAACCGCCAGCTGGTCTTAGAGGCTCTTGGAGCGGAGAAGTTCTTCTTGCGACTCCTTATTCCTCATCAGGTGCACGGAAGCAACGTTGTCTGCCTGACTTCCAATACAGCAGAGGCTTTTGAACTGGCTAAAGCTGAGGCAGAAGCTGGTGCAGACGCCATAGTATGTACGGTTCAAAATACGCCTGTGATGTTGGCGTTTGCCGATTGTGTGCCGGTAATTCTTGTAGCTCCCGGTGGATTTGCAGTGGCACATTCTGGCTGGAAAGGCACAATTGCCCGCATTTCTGCGCGCGCAACCGAGGCGCTTTGCCAGGCAACTGGCGCCAAGTCTTCTGAGGTCAAGGCCTACATTGGTCCGCACATTGGCAGCGCTGACTACGAGGTTTCTCCAGAGCTCATTCAGATGTTCTCACAAGAGTTTGGTCCCAGCGTTGTAGACCGTGCATCTGGCGAGAGGTACTTAGATCTTGGATATGCTGTCAGAGCTGCACTGGTAGATGCTGGTGTACAAGAGTCTGCTATTGAAGAGGTTGCTGACTCGACGGCCTCTACAACTGAGAGGTTCTTCTCGTACCGAGCAGAGACCGGCAAGTGCGGAAGGCATGCGGCTGTTGCTTACATGGCTGCAAAGTAGGGTAGAAGACGTTTAGCACTATCGGAGAAAACGTTTAGGTCTACAGAGAAGCGTTTAGGTCTACAGAGAAGCGTTTATCGTTACGTAAGATATTGATGTATTCACCGCAAGAGATGATGACTATGACGTACGATTCAGACGAATATCTTGAGTTTAT
>CAKARF010000106.1 GCA_916720465.1 uncultured Atopobium sp.
CTGACAAACCTAAGAGGTCGAAGGCTTTTTGCTTTCGACCTCTTTTCTTGTGCGATGTATCATAGAGAACAATAGTTACAAAAACGACGCTAAGGAGCGGCATGGCCGAAAACAACGAGCGCAAAGATGGAGTTTCTCCCCAGCTTGATATGCTCTCAACTGAGCTGCTTGGAGATGCGTTTGACCTGCTTGCAGATGGCCAATCACTCAACGTTTTGCTTGTAGTTGAGGACGCGTCAGGCACGGTTGCAAGCTATGAGTTCTCCGATGACGGCCCAGAGGAGCTGCTTGAAGGCGCCCATAAGCGCGTGCTTGACCTGGCAAAACAGAAGGGCGATAAAGAAGCAGGGCTCGAAGAGCCTGTTCGCTATGCGCTTGTATATGAGGGAGCCATTCAACTGCTCAAAGAGGGCGGTTACGAAGATGCCGTGCTTCTTGAGTTTGGCGAGAAGGGCTATAAGAGTTTCTCGGCATATTCTTTAGTTCACGGAAAAGGCCAAGGTGACCAGTTTGTGTGGTCTGATCCCGCTCCAGCAGGGGAGCTTGAGCCACTTCTGTAATGAAAAAGCTGCGTTCATTGAAATTTCTGGGCGCTCTAGGTACGTAATTGCACTAAAGTTCTAAAGCTGATAAAAATTGGACCTGAAGTAGCAAGTCCAAACACATACCTTCGAGAGATAGAGACTTATGCGTCAAGACAACATCAGAAATATTGCTATCATCGCCCACGTTGACCACGGTAAAACTACCATGGTTGACCAGATGCTCAAGGCAACCGATGCATTCCGCGAGAACCAGCAGGTTCAAGAAAGAATCCTGGACTCCAATGATCAGGAGCGTGAGCGCGGAATTACCATTCTGGCAAAGAACATCTCTATTGAGTACAAGGGCGTCAAGATTAACGTTATTGATACCCCTGGCCACGCTGACTTCGGTGGCGAGGTAGAGCGCGTTTTGAAGATGGCTGACGGTGCGCTTTTGCTGGTTGATGCAGCTGAGGGCCCTATGCCACAGACGCGCTTTGTTCTGCGCCACGCCATTGACGCAGGTCTTTCTATCATGATGGTTGTCAACAAGATTGACCGCGACGGCGCTCGTCCAGAGGTCGTTGTTAACGATTCTCTTGATCTTATGATGGACCTTGGTGCAACCGATGAGCAGCTTGAGTTCACCATGGAGCACGTTGTCTTTGCTTCTGGCGTTAACGGCTACGCTCGCCTTGATCCAAAAGACGACAATGACAACATGTTCCCTCTTCTCGACATGATTATCGACGGCCTTCCAGCTCCAGATGTTGATATCGATGGTCCTCTTGCTATGCAGTGCGTCACCATCGACCACTCTGATTACCTGGGCCGCATTGGTATTGGTCGTGTGTATTCCGGAACCGTTCATACCGGCGACAAGATTCTTGTTGTTAAAAACGATGGCTCCCGCGCTATGAGTCAGGTCAAGCAGCTATTCACCTTTGACTACCTGGGTCGCAAGGAGTGCGATGAGGTTGACGCAGGTGATATTGCGGCAATCGTTGGTGTTGATAAAACTGATATTGGCGATGTTTACACCGATCCAGAGAACCCCGTTGAGCTGGATCCAATCGAGATTGATCCACCAACCCTTTCTATTATTTTTGAGCCTTCTACCTCGCCACTTGTTGGCCGTGAGGGAGACATTGTTGGCGGTCGTCAGCTCAAAGAGCGCCTGATGACAGAGCGCGAGAATAACGTCACCATGCGCATCGAGGAGCTTCCTGATAAGACCGGTATTGAGGTTTCTGGCCGTGGTATTCTGCACCTTTCCGTTCTTATGGAGAGCATGCGTCGTGAGGGCTTTGAATTCCAGGTTGGCCGTCCTCGCGTTCTGTTCAAGAAGGACGCCCAGGGTCACACCCTTGAGCCTATTGAGCAGGCCGTTGTTGAGTGCAATCCAGAGTATGCCGGTAAGGTCATTGAGGTCTTTGGTAACGTTGGCGGCACCATGTCCATCATGGACACTGGTGAGACTCAGACGCACCTTGAGTTCAAGATTCCAACCCGCGGTATTATGGGTCTTAAGACGCGCGTCATGAACGTTACCCACGGAGACGCAGTCTTCTACCACACCTTCCTTGAGTACGGTCCTTTTGTAGGCGATATTGGTAGCCGCCAGAACGGCGCCATGATCTCTATGTCTACCGAGAAGGCTGTTGCATACGCACTTGGTACCCTCCAGGAGCGCGGCCAGCTCTTTGTTTCTCCAGGCGTTGAGTGCTACGAGGGCATGCTGGTTGGCGAGCGTTCAAGACCAGGCGACATGGTTGTTAACATTGCGCGCACCAAGTCTTTGGGCAACCAGAGGTCTTCAACTGCAGATATTTCAGTTCAGCTGACTCCTCCACGCCTGTTTACGCTGGAAGAGGCCCTGGAGTACATCATGGACGACGAGCTTGTTGAGATCACACCGCTCAACATCCGTATGCGTAAGCGTATTCTTTCCGAGACCGAGCGCCGTAAGTGGGCAGTTCGTAACGGTATGGTCAAGAAGTAACGGAGTCGTTTACAGACAGTCAATCTGGCGAGAAAATCTTGCAGTCGCAAGGGTTTCTCGCCAGATTTGTTTTAGGTGAATTTTAAATAAAGCACAGGTAAACGGCGTGTGCAGGCGATGCAAAAACGCCCGAAACCATTCGAAGACCGTCCAATTGCGGCGGTTTGTCTACTTTGATGGAGCGTTCTGCTCAGGCTGCTTGCCAGGCTTTTGCGTCTTGTGACGAAACCTGTTGACGCTGCGCATGACGTGCGGCGTAAGGTCAACATCTGCAGGTGAAAGCACGTTATATTTGAGCGACCAGCGCCTGAGGCCAACGGTAACCACAACACAGACGACAGCTGCCCAAATTTTGGTGACGCCCGCATAAGAGACAAGCGCCCAGTAGGAAGTAGCGCCAGCAACTGCGCAAAATGCGTAGAGATTGCTTCGCTGGAAAATACGAGGGATGTCGCCAAGAAATACATCGCGAAGCATGCCGCCACCAACACCTGTGATGCTTCCCATTAGAATGACCGAGAAGGGGAGCAGGTGATATACTAGAGCTTTATCGGTACCAACAACCGCAAAGAGGCCAACAGAGATAATGTCGGTCCACTCAAGCATGCGAGGAAATCTACCAAGCGGCTCGGGGAACATAAACAGCAAAACAGCGGTAAAAACGGCTGCAGGAATGGCGTATGGCGAGTTGAGCATGTAAACGCCGCCCTCTTGCATCATGACGTCCCTGATAAGTCCGCCGCCCAGGCCGCCTAAAAGACCCAGGCCCACAAAGCCCACAAGGTCTAAGTGACGATCTCTTGCAACCAAAATTCCCGAGATTGCACCAATAATTACTGTCAGAAGGTCTAGCCAGTAGGGGATGCCCACAGAAATTGCATCTGTGCCATAAGGCGAGAAAAACG
>CAKARF010000107.1 GCA_916720465.1 uncultured Atopobium sp.
TATGAGGTAAGTAACGTATTCCGTAATCAGCTTGTTGAGGCTGGTCTGGTAGTCTCTGGTGTTTCTCCAGATGATCGTCTTGTAGAGATGATTGAGCTTCCAGAGTCTGTTCACCCTTGGTTTGTTGCAAGCCAGGCACACCCAGAGTTTAAGAGCCGTCCAACTCATCCTGCACCTTTGTTTCGCGAGTTTGCACGTGCAGCAATTGCTCATCATGAGGGCGTTGACCGTCATGATGTAAATCAGACTCTCTAATTAGAGCCTTTAGTAGGGAAGATTACTTATGGACCTCGCTCAGGCGCGTACAGAATTTTTAGCGTACGTTGCTGTTGAGCGAGGTCTTTCTGTAAATACGCTTGATGCTTATACCAGAGATTTAGAGGGTTATCTGCTCTGGTTGAGTGGCAAAAAGATTACTTTGCCCAACCAGGTAACTCGCTCTGATGTGGAAGAATACATTGGCTCTCTTAGAGATTTAGGTATGGCTCCAGCTTCGGTTGAACGACATACTGCAGCTATTAGAAACTTCCACAAGTTTATGGCTGTCGAGCAAATTTGTGAGTCCTCGCCAGCTGAAGATTTACCTACTGCAGCAAGAATTCAAAGGCTTCCCGATGTTATCTCACAAGAGAAGGCAGAAGAACTTCTTGATCAGCCGTTTCCTCATTCGCCTTTAGGTATTCGTGATAGAGCAATACTTGAGTTGTTGTATGGCTGCGGACTTCGTGTATCTGAGCTCTGTGATCTTGAGGTGCGTGGAGTCTTTCTAGAAGATGAACTCTTGCGCGTTTTTGGTAAGGGCTCTAAAGAGCGCGTAGTTCCTGTATTAGGCTCTGCGCATCGTGCACTTAAAACATACCTTTATGAAGCTCGTCCCCTCTTACTGAAGCACGGCCAAGTATCCGAGGTATTTGTAAACGCTCGGGGTGGACGCATTTCTCGCCAGTCGGTACATAAATTGGTGGCAAATTACGGCAGGGTAGTGGGAATTGAGGGCTTGCACCCCCATACACTGCGTCACAGTTTTGCCACGCATCTGCTAGAAGGCGGCGCTGATCTTCGTTCGGTGCAGGAGCTTTTGGGACATGTTGATATTTCAACTACACAGCTCTATACGCACGTAGATAGGTCTCACATTAGGGATGTATATCTTGAGGCTCACCCAAGAGCTCACGTTCGTGCGGACAAATAGACGAGCTTGATGCAACAGTGACTTGCGCTTGACGCAATCGCGGAGCAAGCGTGGGACAGGCGTGGGGCAAAGTGGTGACCGCGTAAAAGCAAGGCGAAGGCTTCGTTAGGGCAACGTGTGATTTTCGCCACGAGTTCACCACAATTTCCTCAAAAATTTTCACGACATAAAAAATTTAATAAATCGTGCTTAAGGCTAAGAAAATCCGTTCTTTTGTAGTTCGGATTTTTTTAAACACTACATATTGTGGTCCTGCTCTACCAATTCTCATCTTTGTTAAACCCCAGCTAGACCATAAGAAAAATACTTGGTGTTGGAAAGTGTTTTCTAGTGTGTGTAAGTGTTGGAATGAGTTATATTTATTTCACGTTCAATCGACGGACTATGCCCAAGCGTTGCCGCGCACACACAACACAAACACAGCCCGCGCGGCAAGGGGCGCCAATGTGAAAGGGGGAGACATGCTTACTGGTCAGTATCAGCGTTCGCTGGACTCCAAGATTCGCGTGACTCTTCCTGCACCTCAGCGCAAGCAGCTTGGCGATGTTGTCATCTTGCTCCGTCGACAGGACGCGCTTTACGGCTACTCACCTGAGGCGTATGAGGCTTGGATTGCAAGTCTTAACCTCAACCCAAGGAACCGCGACGACGTCACAGCACTTCGCATGCTGAACGCAGCAGCAACAACCGTTGACATTGACTCGGCCGGTCGTGTTGCTCTGGGAAAGATTGACGAGTCCGATCCACAGGCTAGAGAGAAGCTCCAGCTTGACCGCGACGTCACCATTGTCGGTAACGGCGACCACTTTGAGATTTGGAACACCAACAAGTGGAACAGCCTCTTCTCGGCAGATGACCGCGTTGCAACGCTCGAGGACCTCATCTTTGGCGCCTAGTGAGGCGAGAAGATCGTGAAGGTAGAAGACGGTAACTTGAAAGTCGAATATCGGCACCAACCAGTAATGCTTGCAGAAGTGCTGCGCGAGCTGGATCCCAAGCCAGGTGAAGTTGTTTGCGACTGCACCTTGGGAGGAGCGGGTCACACCGTAGAGATGGCAAAGCTGATTGCTCCAGACGGTCTTTCCATTGGAATTGACCAGGACGCAATGGCTCATCAAGCAGCAGCTGCTCGCCTGAAGCAAGAAGTACCAAACGCGGAGTTTTTGCCGCTTAAGGGAAACTTTGGCGACCTCGATGAACTTCTCGTTTCTGCAGAAGTCCCCGGAGTTGATTGTTTCCTCTTTGACATTGGTGTTTCTTCTCCTCAGCTTGATATCCCAGAGCGAGGCTTTTCGTACCACGAAGATGCTCCGTTGGATATGCGAATGGACCCGGGCAAACAAACTCCAACTGCACAAGAGGTCATCAACACCTACAACGAAGCCGACCTCGCCCGAATCCTTCGAATTTACGGAGACGAGAAATTTGCCTCACGCATTGCACGACGCATTGTACAAACGCGAGAAAAGCGTCCCATCCAAACGACGCTTGAGCTTGTTGAGGTAATCAAGACGGCAATTCCCGCAGCAGCGCGTCGTCACGGCGGACATCCCGCCAGAAAGACGTTCCAAGCACTTCGTATTGAAGTGAACCACGAGCTTGAGGTTTTGGAGCGCGGACTACGCTGTGCTATTGCCTGGGCCAATCCAGGAGGCAGGATTTGCGTTATCTCGTACCACTCGCTTGAGGATCGCATTGTCAAGCACGTGTTCTCTGAGCTCAGTCAAGGTTGTATCTGCCCGCCAGACCTTCCGGTTTGTATGTGCGGTCAAGTGCCGATAGTTGACGTGATTACGCGCAAACCTCTTGTGGCCACTCCAGAAGAGATTGAGCGCAACCCAAGGGCGAGAAGCGCCCTGATGAGGGTAGCGGTTAAACGCGACCCAGAGAAATGAAGTACCCCATAGCACTTGTTGCTTGTTGTTAAGAAGTTTTTGAAGGGATTGAAGTTTAATGGCACGTTACGGATTAGAAGCTGTAGCACGCACAACTCAGTTTGAGCATGAGTACGCTCCTGAACAGAGCACTCGCACATCTTTTGAGGTTGTCCCTGGTGGCGGCCTTGATGCTGATGCTCGCCGTGGCGTAAGCAGCCAGTTCATCCAGCGTGTCAAGCTTATTGCTGTTGC
>CAKARF010000108.1 GCA_916720465.1 uncultured Atopobium sp.
AGAAAATAAAATTGGTATTAAGAAATTATGTACTGGTATCTTTTTTTAGAACATCTAAAGAAATTTTTCTTGATGGCGCTTTGGTTAAATAGATTCAACTCAATTCCATTTGCAGCGGCACTGTTCCATAGTGTTTCTCGCCCCTGCTTTCCTCTGGGCACTTTGTGTGCACTGTCTTTTAGACGAGGTGATATGCGTGATTGTTACCGTAACACTCAATGCATCCATTGATAAGGCGTACTACCTGGACTCTCCTGTTGTAGATGGAACCGTGCATAGAGTCTCGGTAGTAGATAACAGCGCAGGCGGCAAGGGTCTTAACGCCTCACGAGCCATTACCACTCTTAACTACCCCGTTTGTGCCACAGGATTTGTTGGCGGTAATAACGGAAGATACCTTGTTGAGCTGGCTCATAAAGATGGTATTACCAGCGATTTTATTTATACTGAGCAAGAAACCCGCTCATGCATTAATATCCTGGAACCAAGCGGACAATCAACTGAGTTTTTAGAGCCTGGTCAGCCTGTTCTTCCTGAAGAATTCCTTGCTTTCAAGGCAAAACTTGTGCAACTTATCAAAGAAGCTGAGGTTGTCACCTTTAACGGCAGTATTCCAAAAGGCATTTCCGCAGCAAACTATAAAGAGCTTATTGAAGAGACTATGGCTGCTGGCGTGCCTTGCATTGTAGATGCATCGGGCACACTGCTCACCTCCTGTGTTGATGCACTTCCTACCATGATCAAACCAAATACCGATGAAATCGGACAACTTCTAGGAAGAGAAGTAACTACAGAAGACGAGGTCATCGCAGCAGCTCAGGAGCTGCATAAACGCGGCATTAAAATTGTTGTTGTTTCGCTTGGAGCAAAAGGTGCGCTGATGGTTTCTGATGAAGGAACCTTTAGAGCAAATCCACCAAAAATTGAAGCTATCAATCCTGTTGGTGCGGGAGATACCCTTGTTGGCTCATTTGCTGTTGCGCTTGCGCAGAAAAAGCCAACCTCAGAGTGTCTTACCTTTGCGCTGTCTTGCGCTACCGCAAGTTGTCTTTCTGCAGGTACCGGACGCTTTGATCAAGCTGTTGCAGCAGAAATTCATAAGCAAGTGGCAATCAAAAAGATTGCTGAATAAAACACCGCAAGACGGGTTTCTCGCCAAAGATTACAAAGACAAAACGATTTCTAGAAAAGTTGCATAACAGAGTAAGAGAAACGTTACAATTTTTTCAGTCAATTAAAAAGCCCATAAGGGCGAAAGGAGCAATAGATGTTCGTTACTACTAAGCAGATGCTTCTTGACGCACAGGCTGGCCATTACGCTGTTGGCGCCTTTAACGTTGAGAACCTTGAGTTCGTAATGGCTGTTGTTAAGGCAGCAGAAGAGCGCCGCTCCCCTGTTATTCTTCAGACCACTCCTGGTACCATCAAGTACGCAAGCCTTGATTACTTTGCAGCAATGGTTCGTTGTGCTGCTGAAGAGGCAACTGTTCCTGTTGCTCTTCACCTTGATCACGGTGACGGCTTTGACCGCTGCATTCAGGCAGCTCGCGCTGGTTACACTTCCGTCATGATTGACGGCTCTCACGTTCCTTTTGAGGACAATATTGCACTTACCGCATCCGTAACCAAGTTTGCTGGCCCTATCAACCTTCCTGTTGAGGCAGAACTTGGCAAAGTTGGCGGCAAAGAGGACGATGGCCCAGCTGTTGAGGGCGAGAACCCCTACACCGATCCAGACCAGGCTGAGGAGTTTGTCGCTCGCACTAACTGCACTTCTCTTGCAGTTGGCGTTGGTACCGCTCACGGCGTTTACCACGGTACACCTCACATTGAGCAGGGCGTCCTCAAGGCTATCCGCCAGCGTCTTGATATTCCTCTGGTTCTTCACGGTACTTCTGGCGTTCCAGATGACCAGGTAGCAGAGGCAATTCAGAACGGTATTTGCAAGGTTAACTACGCAACCGAGCTCCGCCAGGTCTTTACCGCGGCCTTTATGAAGTACATGTCCGAGAACCCTGGTAACTTTGATCCAAAGAAGCCTTCCGTTCCTGGTATGGAAGCAATCACTCAGATTGTCGCAAGCCACATGGATAACCTGGGCTCTTCCCACAAGGCTTAAGCGTCAAAGCATAGCCATCGCACGTATCCTACTTTTGCAGATAAAAACAAGGCGAGAAGATCGATTGGTCTTCTCGCCTTTGTGTTAAAAGCAAAGCGTTGTTGAAAACGCAAGCCTTAGCAAATCTTGCAAATCCAGTCTGCCTCTGGAGCCTCAATCTCGCCAGACTGAATGCTGGTCAGCGTGTTGCGGAGCTTAGACATAACTGGTCCGACAGCCTCCATACCAGCGCCAAAGACAATCTCTTTCTGGCCGTCAACAACTTTGCCAACAGGAGAAATAACAGCAGCAGTACCGCACATACCACACTCAACAAACTGATCAAGCTCGTCAAAGCGGACAGGACGCTCAACAACTTTCATGCCCAGCAGGTCTTTAGCAACCGTTGCCAGAGAGCGACGGGTAATAGAAGGCAAAATGGAATCTGTGTAAGACTGTGGAATAACCAGGGTTCCCTCTTTATCAACAAAGAGGAAGTTTGCGCCACTGGACTCCTCAACATAGGTACGAGAGCCAGAGTCAAGATACATACTGTCTGCAAAGCCCTGCTCATGTGCCCAGGTGGTTGGGTACAGAGACATAGCGTAGTTAAGGCCGGCCTTGATGTTACCGGTTCCGTGAGGAGCAGCACGGTCATAAGGAGAAACGGTCAGTGCAACAGGAGCAACGCCGTTGGAGTAATAAGCTCCAACTGGAGTGACCATAATACGGAACTCATAGGTAGGAGATGGCTTAACACCAACAGTATTGCCGGTACCAATCATAAATGGACGAACATAAAGCGTAGCGCCCGTACCAAATGGTGGAACCCATGCTGCGTTTGCAGAAACAACCTCTTTAACAGCAGCGACAAATCTATCCTCAGGAAATGGTGGCATAACAAGGCGAGCTGCAGAGTCTGCCATACGCTGAGCATTGAGGTTAGGACGGAAGCAGACAATATCGCCAGAAACTGTGGTGTAAGCTTTTAAACCCTCAAAAACTTCCTGGCAATAATGGAAGATGTTTGCGCACTCAGACAGTGTAATGCTGTGGTCGGTGGTAAGTCCGCCCTCATCCCAAGCACCGTCTTTGTAGTGGGCAACGTAGCTGTAGTCACACTGCGTATATGCGAAGCCAAGCGCTGTCCAATCGATGTCTTTCTTCTCCACTGAGTTTGCCATGGCTTTCCTTTCTCCGTGGGTTTTAA
>CAKARF010000109.1 GCA_916720465.1 uncultured Atopobium sp.
AATAGACCGTATCCTTTACGTCGGAGGCGTTCACCACGATACCAAACGAATCAACGCCTGTTGGGATGTGTTCAACAGAGACGCCGTAGCGCTCAACAATATTAAGTGCACGGCTAATAACGCCAACCTCGTTGGACATGTGAGCCTTCTTAACGTGAATAGCCAAGAAGTCTTTCTTGCCTGCAATACCTGTAATCAAGTGCTCGTTTGTATCGCCATCCGCGGTCTCACGGATAACCGTGCCTGCATCTTCTGGGCGGTTGGTGTTCTTAATTTGAATTGGAATGTTTGCCTCACGAACAGGGAAAATTGCCTCTTCCTGAAGAACGGAAGCGCCCATGTAAGAAAGCTCGCGCATCTCGTCAAAAGTAATGCGGCCAATAGCGCGTGGATTCTGAACAATGCGAGGATCCGCAGAAAGGAAGCCAGACACGTCAGTCCAGTTCTCATACAAGTCAGCGTCTAGGCAGCGAGCGACAATGGCGCCGGTAATATCGCCACCACCGCGCTGGAACAACTTAATTGCACCGTCAACGGTAGCACCGTAGAAGCCAGGCAGCACAAACGAGCCGCTGCGAGCAACAACTTCTTTGAGTCTAGAAGCAGTGCGCTCCATATCAATGGTGCCATCATGATGGAACAGCATAACGTCTGCCGCATCAACGAATGGCAGGCCAAGGTACTCAGCAAGGATCTGGCAGGTGAACCATTCACCCCTACTTACTACATACTCTGGCGAGAAGGACTTAATGTTTGAAGCAAACTTCTCAAACTCCTCGGCGACAGGCCATGCAACTCCCAGTTCATCAGCAATCTCCACAAAGCGAGCCTCGATGTCTGCAAGCAAAGAGGTGCAATCAACGTGATACTCAATGTGGGCATTTACCAGCAGCAAAAGATCCGTAATCTTGTTATCGGTTGAGTGGCGCTTTCCTGCTGCAGACGAAACAATAAAGCGTCTATCAGGGTCAGCTTCAACAATAGCTTTAACTTTTTTGAACTGCTCTGCAGAAGCAACACTTGAGCCGCCAAATTTTGCAATTTTGATCATTTCTAATTCCTCTTTTCAAGTGCAGCCATAAAGGTTGTAGAGTCTTGCAAAAGTGCGCTGGTAAGGAGCTCACGGGCCTTCTCGGCACTTAAGTTCTTAACCAGCTGAGCGCCTGGCTCCCAGAACGAACCGCCAGGAATGTCAGCCTGCGTCCTAAACACGTAATCGGAAACAAGCAGCTCAGGATTATATGAAAGGCCTGCCGAGAAGGTCTGCTGGCCTCCAGCAGGAGATCCGGCACAGTCAATAATATCCTGAACGACGGCGTTTGCTGTTGGGTCGCCACCAGCGCCTTGACCATAGAACTTGAGCTCGCCAATGGTATTTCCCACGGCAGTTGCAACATTAAAGTTTGTGGGAACGTTTGCTTCAATGGTTGAGAGCGGAACTGCTACTGGCTCAACAGCAACTGCGTACGACGTTCCGTTAGAAGCACCTCGTCCAAAGAGCTTGATGGTCATGTCATGGCTGCCAAACATGGCAAGGTCACGCTTAGTTAAATTTCTGATGCCAGACATAGGAATCTGGTCTGTGCAGATAACGTCAAAGGCAATGGATGCAGAAATCATAGTCTTAGAGCGGACATCGATGCCATCAATATCGCTTGACGGATCTCGCTCAGCGTAACCAAGCTCCTGGGCTTTGCTTAAAACCTCAGCAAAGTCCGTTCCATCTTTGAGCATGGAATAGACAATGTAGTTGGTGGTGCCGTTCATGATTCCCCAGAACGCAGAAATCTCGTCAATACGACGAACTTTCTGAATTCCTGCAATCCAAGGAATGCCACCACACACGCAGGCTTCAATCTTGAAGTTGACGCCCGCTTCAGCGGCAAGGGTCATGAACTCCTCAAAATGCGCAGATACCACAGCTTTATTTGAGGTGACAACATTTTTCTTAGCAGTCAGCGCAGCTTTAATATACTCGTAGGCTGGCGAGAGACCGCCCATGCACTCGACAACCGTATCGAGTGCGAGGTCAGACAAGAGCGCATCAAAATCTGACGTTGCACGAGGGTCGACGTGCTCTTTACCAGCTCTAACCAAGATGGACGTCAAATTAGCGTCAGAAACGCGCTCGTCAAGAATGCGCGCAACCGAAGCACCAACCGTTCCAAATCCAAGTAGGGCAACGTTTTGCATATAACTCCAAATCTAGCAGACATTTTGCGAGAAACCCGATTGCCGGCAAGGCTATTTGCAGAGCAAAGACAACCGTGCGCAAAAGTGACTGCACTGATAACAATCTCATAGACAAAAACTACCAAAAACCTAGACAGAATCTAATCGACAGTTTTTCTCGTCTTCATAATGCTATGAACAATTCTATGTTACAAGCGACATTTACTTCTCACTGTTAAAATAATAGAAACGCAACACGCGAGACGCGCAATTTGCGCGTGCACAACGCGCGAGACGCACAACACGCGACACGTTCTAAAGATTGGTGGTTTCATGGCCGTCGCATATCACAGCACAAGAAGCTCTGACCATACCGTTTTGGCTAAACAAGCCATTTTGCAGGGAATTGCTCCCGACGGCGGCCTTTATATCCAAGATTCAATTGGCGAGAAGCCCCTCGATCTTGCAAAGGTTTGTTCTCAGGGCTTTAAAGCTACTGCTTTCGATGTGCTTTCTGCTCTACTGGACGACTACTCTGCTGAAGAGCTGACTCGCTGTATTGAGGGCGCGTATGGCTCTCAGTGGGACACCCAGGCTATCACGCCTGTTTCTGCTATCGGAGAAGACTGGTTGCTTGAACTCTTCCATGGTCCAACGTCAGCTTTCAAAGACGTTGCGCTTCAGATGCTTCCCCGCCTGATGAGTGCTGCCCGCGAGGACGCGGACGTAGCTGGCGCTGTCGACACTGAGGGTACTGCGGGCGTGGCTGCCACCGCCGGCAAGAACATCATGATTGTGACCGCTACCTCCGGGGACACTGGTAAAGCTGCACTTGAGGGCTTCAAGGATGTTCCCGGTATGGGAATCACCGTCTTTTATCCAGAAGGCAAGGTTTCTGATATTCAACGCCTGCAGATGGTAACTCAAAAAGGCTCTAACGTAGCTGTTTGCGCTGTTAAGGGAAACTTTGACGATGCTCAAAACGCCGCTAAAGCAATCTTTGCTAACAAGGATTTGGCACGTGAGTTGGCCGGTAAAGGCACGGTACTTTCCAGCGCAAACTCCATCAATATTGGTCGTTTGGCCCCACAGGTAACCTACTACTTTGACGCATATGCCCAGCT
>CAKARF010000110.1 GCA_916720465.1 uncultured Atopobium sp.
CCAGTTGTCTGGAAAAGACCAGCGTAGCTTGAAGAAATGGTTACGATTGTCAAGACGTTCATCATGGAGAAGACACCGCCGCCATTAACCATGTTTGCAACGGTAGCTCCTGGAGCACGAAGGCCAAAGAGCAGGATGACAGGCAGGTCCTCAAGAGGAACTCGCTGGATGGTGACACATAGAATGCAGGCAAGTACCAGGCTAGACGCCATGGTTACAATGACATCAACCTTAAGAAGCGAGAAAACAATTACAAGAAGTGCTGGTGTAAGTGAAATCAAAGAAAGCCTAAAGGAACGGCTCAGAAGACCAGTAACATCGGGAATAGTGCCCGAGTTTGCCATGAAGAAGTCCCAAGCCACGTAGATAACACATGCAACAATAAAAGGCACCACGCTGGTACGAAGCATGCGGTTAATGTTCTTTGATAGATTGGTATCGGTGAGCTGTGAAACAAGGATTGCGCTGGTAGACATAGGGGAGCAACGATCGCCAAAGTAGCTACCTGCAAGAACAGCGCCACCAATAAAGAACTCACTTGCTCCAATTGCCTTACCAATAGACATGCAGATGATACCCATGGTTGCAGCGGTACCAAATGCGGTGCCCAAAAGCATGGACATCATGGTGCAGAGTAAGAAGGTAGCCAGAATAAAGACAGAAGGAGAAATAAGAGAAGCAGAAATGCTGACAATCTCTGGAATGGTTCCAGCTGCTCGCCATGCTGCGCTCATAGCACCAACAACAGCAAATAGCGCAATAATTGTTTTAACTTCCCAGACAGACTCAAAGGCTGCTAAAAGAAGCTTTTTTGCAGAGATTTTGCGAGAAAGTCCGTAACCAAAAAAGAGGAAGAAACCAATGGTCAGGATAGATGTAAGGGGAAAAGATAGGGCTGTACCTACGATGAGCATCACCGCAAAGGCGCTTAGTACTATTAGCTCTACCATGCATCCACTCCAAACGAATTTCTTATGTAAATAGAGTAAGCAACTAAAAAGTTGAAGTCCAACTGTTTTCAATGGTTATAATTACAAGTAATTTTTGTAATACAGTGGGAGCAAAAATGAACTTTCAAACCATGGATTATTTTGTTGCCGTTGCAGAAGAAAAGAGCTTTACCAAGGCGGCTGAACGTCTGAGCGTAACGCAGCAAACGCTCTCGGCAAATATTGCGGCAGCAGAAAAAGAACTTGGCTCTAAGCTGCTAGAACGTACGGTCCCGCTGTCGCTCACGTTTGCGGGAGAAGAGTTCTTGCGTTATGCCCGTAGGTTTCAGGCGCAACGCCGCGCTATGGATCAAGAGTTTCTTGATATTGCGGGCAACGAGCGAGGTCGCCTGCGTGTTGGCGTCACTGCTACACGAGGCCACATCATCATGCCGCGCTCCATCGCTGCTTTCCAAAAATTGCACCCAAACATCTCCATTGAGCTTGATGAGGGCGAGAATGACGAGCTGGTTGAGTGGCTGTCCGAAGGCCAACTTGACTTGATTGTTGCAACGGTTAATTCATCGTCGTATGACCTTGTTGTTAAAAAACTGTTTGACGAGAAGATCGTTCTGGTTGTCTCTCAAGCGCTTCTTGAGTCTCTGTATGCAGTTAAGGTTGACTCGGTTGTTTCGCAAGTCAAAAAGACGGGAAAGCTCACAGCTCTGGAGGCTTGTCCTTTCTTAACGGTAGGTAAGCGAGATATTGCTGGTAGTTTTGCTCGTCATGCGTTTGCTGCATCGGGCATTTCTCCCACTATCAAGGTCATGTCCAGAAACTCCGAGACGCTTTTAGCGCTTGCCATGAGAGGCGTTGGCGCGTGCTTCTTGCCATCTGAGCTGGTGGCTTCTTCTTATTACGACTTTGAAACGTCTGGTCTTCACATCATTGAGCTGGGAAAAGAGATGTCGTACTCGGTTAGTGTTGCCTGGCGCCGTACCGACCACGTGTGGAGCGCAATCGAGTCATTTGCCCAGGTTCTCTCTGAGCAGCGCTACGTGGTTAAGCGAGGTGAGTAGTGTGGATGCTCTTCAGTCTGACAAAAACCTTGAGGTTTTGTATCAGGACGACTATCTACTTGCCGTGAATAAACCAGCGGGAATTATCGTTCATGCGGACGGTACCCATGAGCCCTCGTTAACTGAGGTAGTTTGCGAGAAACTCCGCGCGCTTGAGAACTCAATCCAGATAGACCTTCCCCAGGTCCAAGCTCTGAATCGCCTTGATAGGGAGACTACGGGCATTGTGCTTTTCTCGCTCAAAAAAGAAACGCAGGCACAGTTTGATCAGCTTATTGCCTCCAAGGAACTATCCAAAGAGTATCTTGCAGCTGTTAAGGGAGCGTTTGAACCAAATAAACTGCTGATAGATAAGGCAATTGCAAAAGATCGGCATGACGCTCAGAAGATGAGAATCTCGGCCACAGGTAAGCCTTCTCAAACGGAGGTGCGCCTCATTAAGGTTGCATCGTCAGCGCAAGGTCAAACTCAAAGCTTGTTGCTGGTCAATTTACTGACAGGAAGAAAGCATCAAATTAGAGTGCATCTCTCGTCACTTGGATTTCCCCTGGTAGGAGACGCGCTGTATGGAGGTGTGCCGTCTCTGCAATGCGCTTCAAAAAAGAGGCATAGGCCGCAGATGTTAATGCTCCATGCATATCGCGTTGGATTTATTCATCCAGTCACGGGCGCAAAAATTGTGATAAAAACGGATATTCCAGAGCGATTTTCTTATTTTGGTGTCACCGAGGTGGACTTATAGTACATACTTTGTAGTAGAGACATACATTCATTTTGTGCGGATACGTTACCCAGACGTGCATAAAGTGAACGAGGAGGGGGAGAAATGCCCGGCACAATGCGAGGTGTCTATACCAACCTGACTGAAATCCGCAGGAAGGTATTTAAAGAGGTTTCAACGCTTGCGTATGAAAAAGCAGATAAGAGCGTTGATGAAATTGCTCGCCAGATGGAAGAGCTGCCTTACAAGATTATTCCTGGTGATATTGCTACGTATCGTGAGAGCGTCTTCTTGGAGCGCGCTATTGTTGGTGAGCGCATTCGCATGACTATGGGCATGCCTATGCAGGGCGTTGATCAACCAGAGCATATTTCTGACGGCCTGGAAGAAGCCTCTCGACCTGAGGTTTATTACCAGCCACCGCTGATTAACATCGTCAAGTTTGCGTGCAACGCCTGCGAGGACAACGTGTATCGCGTTACCAACGCTTGCCAGGGCTGTCTTGCGCACCCTTGTCGAGAGATTTGTCCTAAAGAGGCAATTAGCTTCGTAGA
>CAKARF010000111.1 GCA_916720465.1 uncultured Atopobium sp.
GAAGAAGGACGAGCTACATCACACACAATATCTATTCGATCCATCAATGGACCTCCAATTTTTGACTGATAGGTAGAAATCTTTCCCGGAGAGCACTTGCAGGTATGTGTTTTGTCTCCAAAGTAGCCACAGGGACAAGGATTAGCTGCAGCAATGAGCTGGAACTGAGAAGGAAATTTATAAATGCCATCAACTCGCGCAAGACGAACGTATCCATCTTCAATAGGCTGACGTAAAACTTGCAACGTATTAGAAGCGAACTCAGGTAGCTCGTCCAGAAAGAGCACACCTTTATGAGCAAGGGAAATCTCACCTGGAATAACAGGCCTACCTCCACCAATCATGCCTGCTACAGAAGCTGAGTGATGTGGAGACCTAAAGGGTCTTACTCCTGCCTGAATAGAATCTGTCTCACAGCCTGCCACTGAATGAATTAACAGCACCTCATCTCGTTCTTCTTTAGAGAGCTCTGGGAGGATAGTTGGAATTCTTTTAGCAAGCATAGTTTTACCTGCACCCGGCGGACCAATCATGAGCATGCCTAGGTTTCCCGTCGCTGCGATAACGATTGCTCGTTTGACTAATTCTTGATCAATAACTTCTTCAAAATCTAAGTTATCGCTCAGAACTGTGTTGTCTACCTTGCGCCGATGCTGAGTTAAAGGCTTACAAAATGATGGATCTCTTAAACTCAGATTAAGCAGCGATTGGATTCCAATAACGTGATTCCAATCAGAGCCAAACAAATTGCAGTCCGAAGAAGAAATAAGCTTCATCCCTAGCTTCTTAGCAAGCATTGCGTATGCTGCCATACCTCTAACTGAAGAAATCTTGCCGTTTAATGAAAGCTCTCCAACAAATAACCTGTTGTGCACAATCTCTTGAGGAATCTGTCCAGTAGCCGCAAGAATAGCAACAGCTATGGGCAAATCAAATCCCGTACCCGTCTTCTTTATATCCGCAGGCGTCAGATTAATTGTTACCAGCAATCGAGGAATGGTAAATCCGGCAGCTTTTAGGGAACATCGCACGCGAGACCGAGATTCCATGATGGAACTATCAGGCATGCCTACGATGGTTATTCCGGGTATGCCACCTGAAATGCCCACTTCTACATCTACTGGTATTGCCTCAATCCCTCTTAGAGTTGCTGTATGAACGCAAATGGTTGCTTGGCTCATTGCTCATCCCAGCTAAAAGCCCCAATTAAATGCCTCAAGCTTGCCGTACTTGGAGCTACCAAATTGATGGCAACAACATCAAATCTAATTGAGGTGAGCGCTGGATGAAGTGCCGCATACATAAGCGCAAGCGTCCTGTATTTTTCCTGCTTTGCTTTATTTACCGCAAGTTCAGGCATAATGCTGTCGTCTTTGTTCAAGATGCGTCTTGTCTTTACCTCAACAAGCACAACGTTATCGCCATCTTGAGCAACAATATCAACCTCACCAATCTGACACGTCCAGTTAGTTTGGATAATTTTGTATCCTCTTTTGATGAGGTATTTTGCAGCGATCTCCTCGCCTTTCTCGCCAATTTGACGAGAAGACATCTCTTCTAGCGGAATCCTTCCCTCTTGTTCGTCATCCTCTTGAGGACTCTTATCCTGAGTCTTTAACTCTTCCTGTGGTACAGGTTTCTCCTCCACCTCTTTAGATGTTGTTCCTGCATGCTTACTTGTTTCTTTCTTGCTCATAACTCTCCTTTCATTGTGGGAGAGTTCAGTTTGCAGGAGCACTTTGACACTAACTTGGCCACTATCTGTCTAAGTTGCGTGGCAACTCTGACGAAACTAAAAATTTTGATGTTACTGTCTCGTGTCTAAAGAAAAAGCCCGTTCAATCCCCTTAGAATGAACGGGCTTGGATTTATATCTGCAAGTTAATCAGATTGCGTAAATTGAGTGTATTAAAACAGTCTTTGCGTCTTAACAAAGTTTCCACAAAACGATGCTCGATGTATAGGAGAAAGTCCCATCTCGCCAATAGCTTCAATATGTTCAGCTGAGGCATACCCTTTGCATTCCGCCAGGTGATAGCCGGGGTACTCCTCATCGTAGGCCACCATTAAAGCATCTCGTGTTACCTTTGCCACAATTGAGGCTGCAGCAATAGATGCAATGCGTGCATCACCCTTAACAAGAGTCTTCTCTTTAGGATGGATGTGCATAGGATTTCCATCAATCAAGACACAGTCAGGCTCAATACCAGTGTTTTTAACAGCCTGTAGCATAGCGTCTCTTAAACACTGCGCCATACCAACTTCATCAATCCTTTGAGGCGAAATATGAGCAATGCCAATTGCTGTAGCAATCTCTTGAATCTGTGCCGCTAGAATCTCTCGCTTTGTTGCGGTTAATTTTTTGGAGTCGTTTAGTCCATAAATGATGGGGTCTTCTGGCAAACACACTGCACAAACCGTTAAAGGACCAGCTACAGAGCCCCTGCCAACCTCATCAACACCAACAACAAGTCCGCCTCCAGAAAGCTCCTTCTGAAAGCGATACATTTCTTCTACACGGGCCTTCTCGGCATGTTCTTTTTCAATACGCTTTTTAGCTGATTCCAACGCTTTGATAACTTGTTTACGAGGATCCTCGCTATAACGAGCTATGAGCTCGTATACCTCTGCCTCTGGGGCGTCGCTCAAACGAGCAATTATGTCTTTAGCAGAATCAGCCATGTTTTCTCCAAACCACATGACTATGGTACTAAAAAAGCCGCCCGGAGGCGGCTTTAAAGAGCACATGAAGTTGATTAGCGCTTCTCGCGAAGACGAGCAGCCTTACCAACACGATCGCGCAGGAAGTAGAGCTTAGCGCGGTGAACAACACCGTGGCGAAGAACCTCAAGCTTAGCAATCTTTGGTGAGTGAAGTGGGAAAGTACGCTCAACACCAATGCCGAAGCTGATCTTACGAACGGTAAAAGTCTCACGGGAACCCTCGCCGGAAAGACGAATGATGTCGCCCTGGAAGACCTGCTCACGAGTACGGTCACCCTCGACAATGCGATAGTGAACCTTTACGTTGTCACCAACGCGGACCTCAGGAATGTCCTCGCGGATCTGCTGACGCTCAATAGCGCGAATGTAGTCCATTGTTTCCTCATCTCTAGAGGTGCCGACGCCCTTGCGAACGACACATAGTTAACACACAGACGGAAAGTATACGTGAATACTTTCCACTGTACAAGGGTTAGTTT
>CAKARF010000112.1 GCA_916720465.1 uncultured Atopobium sp.
CGAGCTCTTTACCAATAACGTTTGCTGTTGTTGCCTGATCACCGGTAAGCATGACGGACTTAACACCCATAGCACGAAGACGAGCAATGGTGGATGCACTGGTCTGCTTAACCTTATCGGCCACAGCAATGACACCAAGAAGCTTATCCTCAAGTGCAAAGTACAGCGGTGTTTTTGCCTGTTCAGCTAGCTGCTGAGCTTGAGAGGCCAGCTCTTGTGTGCTGATACCCTCCTGCTCCATAAGACGAGCGTTACCAGCTACAAGGCGTTTCTCGCCAACCTTTGCCGTGAGACCACCGCCAGCAACCTGTGAGAATTCCTGCACGTCAAAAGTGCCAGCTGCGGATTCTCCGAGCTGCTCTTGAGCGTACGTAACAACTGCCTGCGCAAGTGGGTGTTCGCTCTTCTGCTCAAGAGCGTATGCATACTCAAGCAGCTGATCTTTAGAGGTGCCACCTGCACAAAGTACGTCGGTTACGCTTGGCTTACCCTCGGTGAGTGTTCCTGTCTTATCAAGAACAACCACAGTTGCGCGTACTGCACCCTCAAGTGCCTCAGCGGACTTGACCAAAATGCCATTTGAAGCGCCCAGACCGGTGCCCACCATAATGGCGGTAGGTGTTGCCAGACCAAGTGCGCAAGGGCACGAAATAACCAGAACAGAAACAGCGTGCGAGAGAGCAACTGCAAAGTCACCAGGCGCCACAAAGACAAACCATGCAGCAAAGGTTACCAGTGCAATTCCAATAACAACAGGAACAAAGACGCCAGCAATGCTGTCAGCAAGGCGCTCGATAGGTGCCTTGGAGCTTGTGGCCTCGTCAACCAGGCGGATGATGCCTGCAAGCGTTGTGTCATCGCCAACGGCGGTAGCGCGCATCTTAAACCAGCCGCCGGTAGATACCGTAGCACCTGTCACGGAATCGCCAGCGGTCTTGCTTACAGGAACAGGCTCTCCGGTAATAGCGGACTCATCGACAGATCCTTCTCCCTCGATGACCTGGCCATCAACTGGAATTGACTGTCCAGCCCTTACCACAAGCACGTCTCCTACCACAACAGTCTCTGCAGGAACTTCCTGCTCAACACCATCTTTGACGAGAATAGCCGTCTTTGGAGCAAGATTCATGAGCGCATTAATGGCACCAGTAGTATGACCTTTTGCGCGAGCCTCAAAGAACTTGCCCAGGGTAATCAAAGCAAGAATCAAACCAGCAGACTCAAAGTACATGCCGTGCATTGCATGGTGAGCTGCAGTCACGTCTCCTGCGACAAAAGCGTTTGCCATCTGGTACAGGCTGACAACGCTGTAGGCAAACGATGCTGCTGAACCCAGTGCAATGAGTGAGTCCATATTAGGAGCACCATGCAGCAGAGAGCGGAATCCGCCAATAAAATAGTGGCGACAAATAAACAGAATAGGAATGCAGAGCAAAAGCTCTGTAAGAGCTAAGTTCATCATGCCATTCATGCCAGAAACAGCAGCTGGAACGGGTGCTCCCATCATCTCGCCCATGGCAAGATAGAACAGTGGAATGGCAAACGCCATTGAAGAAATGAGCTCAATCTTCTTCTGTTTTACTGCCTTTTCTGAAGCACTGGTTGCATCTGCCTTAGCATCTGCAGCAGATTCCTTTTTGTCGCTTCGAGGCGTTGCCTCATAACCTGCTTTACTCACTGCGTCAGAAATCTGCTTAAGGGTATCTGGGTTACCGTCATAATCGACTTCCATCGAGTTTTTGAGCAGATTAACACGTGCCTCTGAAACGCCAGAAACAGAGTTAGCCGCCTTTTCTACGTGCGCAGAACAACTTGCACACGTCATTCCTTGTACATCAAAAACTTTCTGATTCATAACGCCGCCTTACATAAAACGCTTAAAGAGGTCCATAACCTCATCAATAACTTCTGTGTCACCCGACTGGATGCGATCAACTACGCAAGACTCCAGGTGATCCTGCATTACTTCTCTTGAGATGGCCTTAACCGCTGACTCAACTGCTGCAAGCTGAATAAGCACATCTCCGCAGTAACGATCCTCATCAATCATTGTTTTAATGCCATTAAGCTGGCCGATTGCGCGGTTAATACGGCGAGAAACCCCACTTTTAAGCTCGCTTGAGCGAGGGGTAGCCTTATATTCGCAGTGATGACAAGATTTTTTTACTGCGCTCTGTGTTTCCATATAGCCTCCTCCATATACCCTTATGGGGTATTAATATCTGAAGGAATTATACCCCCTATGGGTATCTCTATACAGTACTTACAAATGCATCCCCTCTATTTGCCCAGTGATTCTCTGCCTGCTGTTGCAAAAAGAGATAAAAGCAATCGTTATCAATATCCATAGAAATTCTAAGAACAACGCATAACCACACAATAGAAACGCATCATTTGTATTAGAACTCAAAAATAATCCGACACCATCAACAATACATGAAATGGGAATACACTTACAGATAGAAATCAAAGAGCTTGGAAATAAATAAAGTGGTATGACAGCTCCAGAAAGTATGGGAATACTTATTGATAATAGATTTAGTACAGCAAATCCATCAGTAAACAATAGACCAATTACTGAAGAAAATACTCCAAATATAGCACCACCAAGAGAAGCAAGAATAAGGGATATACATAAAGGAAAAAGAAGGGCTAGAACATCAGCACCCGCAATATAAAGAACAATAACTGAAGTTAAAAGAGAACTCATAAAACAAATAACGGTAATTGTCATGTACCTAATTAAAAAGAATACTATTGCACGATTTTGAGAAATTAAATACATAAAAATTGTTTTTGCAAATCGATCTTGAACAATAATATTGCCCGAACATTGCATTGCAGAAAGCCATGACGATAAGGTTAAAATTCCTATAAGCAATGACATGCTTGAAGCAGAAAGCTGCATACCGAACAGAATAAAATATAGATATGAAAAAATAGGTTCAATAATAAATTGAATGAAAAAAGCTAAAATAGAGCCATAACTAGATAAGGAAGTCAATGCTATACAAATAGCAGGATAAACATATGAAGTAATTCTTTTCATAATTATAAATAATCTCCATTCTTGCGAAGATTTGAAAAGGCTAATTTAATCAAAAACCACCCTAAAATGAACTGCGTCCCAAAACTTGGACGAATTTAATAAAGACCTAGGCCACGAAGGAC
>CAKARF010000113.1 GCA_916720465.1 uncultured Atopobium sp.
GGCAGAACAAATAATGGCCACCACCGCTTCAACATCTTAGCCATAGAGATACCCTCCAATAACAAGAGACGAGAAGAGAGATCTCTCTTCTCGTCTCTCACCAATCAAAGCATTACCAGAAGGACTACTACGCGTTAGCCTCTTTTTCAGTCTTCCAGCCATCGATAAATGCAGACTTAACAGCATCCCAATCCTCAGTTCCTGCTGCATAGCCCTTAAGTGCACTGGAGAGATTGTTCTTCCACTCCTGAGAAGGAATGTAGATGAAGTCCCAAGCCACGGGCTCATTGCCCTTCTTTGCATACTCAGCTGCAATATTTGCAAGGGCGTTCTTAGTTGGCTTTGCATTCTTGAATGGAATGGTGAAGCCCATTTCCTCAGCGATTGCAGTGGTAGCAGTATCAGAAGTTACGCACCAATAGATAAAGTCAAGTGTTGCTTTCTGGGAAGCGTCATCTGCCTTGGAGCTTACACACCAATAGTTCTCTCCGCCAGAGCACATACCCTGCTTCTCTTCACCCTTTACGCCAATATAAATTGGAATCATACCAAGGGCATCGTCACCAAGCTTCTTGATGTCATTGTATGCCCAAGTACCATTCTGGTAGAAGACTGCGTCGCCATTGACAAACTCTGCGACAGCGTCATCACCGGTCTTGCCAGAAAGCTCTGTTGGGCTGCATGTAGCATTGTTGATATAGAGATCAAAAATCTGCTTGTAGTTAGGGAGATACGTTCCCTTAATTTCCTTAGCCTCAGGCTTACCGGTATCCTTGAACTCATAGTACAGAGGAAGATTTGCAAGGTGTGTAGTAAAGCGCCAGTCAGAACTGGAATCAAGACCAGCGCTGGTGAATGCGCCCTTTACACCAAGCTCTGCTTTGCGAGCCTGAATATCCTCAACAACCTTCTTCAGTGAGGCAAAGTCCTTGATGTCATCAGCCTTATAGCCGGCCTTCTCAAGCAGCTTCTTGTTGTAGATAATGCCGTAGTCTTCCTCTACATAGTCAACACCGTAGACAACGCCATCCTCCTGAAGCTTAAGAGCATCATTGGTGAGCTCACCAAGAATCTTGGCGTCCTTAAGATCAATACAGTAATCCTTTACGCCAATAAGACCGGAAGGACCATTTGTCTGGAACAGTGTTGGAGCTACAGAAGCATCCTTGTTAATCTCCGACTGGAATGTCTGTGCATAAGTATCAGAAGCAGCAGTTACTACCTTTACAGGAACCTTAGTTTCCTCAGTATACTTAGCTGCAAGATCTTTCCACTGCTGATCAGACTCAGGCTTGAAGTTTAGAAAATAAACTGAGCCTTTTGCTGAATCAGAATCTCCCTGCTTTGAGGGGTTATTTCCGCCACAAGCAACAAGACCCAGTGAGCAAAGAGCTGACGCACTTAAGGTGACAAACTGCCTACGATTGATACCAGACATAAGACTCCTCCTTAGAGAGCGCTCCTAACCCTTTGCTAGGTTGACGTCTCTTCTCATGATTTTCATAAGCCATGCTTTGACACACTGTCAAAACAATTTTGCTTACGTCTACAAAGAAAAGTATATTTGTACTATCAAGTTGTTCAAACAACTCACTTCCGAACGGTATGAAATTGTCGGTAAATGGTATGAAAGGAACCATTTTATGTTTGTTTCATTTTTATAAAGCTACTATCTAATCAAGGGTAGTTTGAACACGTAACTTTGAACTTCAGCAGCTTGTTAAGGAAATACTATGCCAAGCGCACGATTCGATACGATTTATCAGGATTTGAAAAATAAAATCTTAGACGGTACCTACGCCTATGAGTCCTATTTACCCACCGAGATGGAGCTTACCAAAACATATTCTTGCTCAAGAAACACTGTCCGACGAGCACTCACTCTCCTATCGGATGAAGCGCTCCTTCAACCAATTCATGGCAGGGGCGTGCGTGTCATATGGCAGAAAAAACCAAGTGAAGTTATTGGCTCACTAGAAGGACTTGAGTCCTTTCAGGAATATGCCCATAGAAATCATCTTAAGCCCGATACAGATGTCATTGTCTTTGAGCATGTACCATGCACAGATGACATTTCTCATCAAACTGGTTTTAGGGCGGGAGAAGAACTTATTCACATTGTTCGAATCCGCAAACTCAACGGATCTTCTCGCCAGATAGACAACGACTACCTTTTAGCGTCCGCAGTGGGAAATCTAACCAAAGACGATGCGGCAACCTCGATTTTTGCGTATCTAGAGAACACGCTTCATATGAAAATTCTCAAGAGCAAAAGAACAATCAGTGTTGAGCTGGCAACTAAAGAAGACCTTCAGCATCTGGAGCTTGGATCTTTTAATTGCGTAGCGGTGGTAGAGAGCCATTCGTTTAACTCGAAAGGCGTTATGTTTGGCTTTACGCAAACTCGCAGTCACCCAGAAACGTTCTGCTATAAAGTTATTTCAAAGAGATAGCCTGACGTTAAATATGCAGAATAAATTTCTTCTCTAGTTTGTGGAAGACAGTATAGCCGATAACTAGGGCAAGAACTGCAGAAACAAGGCAGCCTAAAATGGTGCTTGTTGCAGGGAATTTCTGGAAAAGAAGACAGTCTCTAATAAACGTTACAAAGTGGAACATTGGATTAAAGCGCTCGATCTGAAGCATCCAAGGCGACATGATGTTAACGGAGTAGAACAGAGGCGTACCATACATCCAGGCGGTGGTCACAACACTCCACAGGTGGATAACGTCTCTAAAGAAGACCGCAAGAGCCGAGAGAAGCATTGCAAGGCCAATGCAGAAACAGGCTAAAAGCAGCAAAGCTACAGGTGTGAGCAGGGCGTAAATTGTGAGCGGAATGCGGAAGACAAGCATGACAATGCCAACAGCAATGAGCGAGAAAAGATAGTTTACAACCGCAAAAAGTACTTTCTGAACAGGGAATACAACGCGGTTGATGCGAACTTTTTTAAGCAGGCTGGATGCATCAATGATTGAACGCATACCCATAGTAGTTGCATCGTTCATCAGCTGAAACGCCGTGTTACCAAGAATAAGATACAGAGGATAGTTCACAACATCCTCGGCACGGTTACCCAAAAAGGTAGAAAAGACAACCGCCATAACGGTCATCATCAAAAGTGGGTTCAAAACCGACCACACAACGCCCA
>CAKARF010000114.1 GCA_916720465.1 uncultured Atopobium sp.
CTTCCAAGCTGACTGTTGCGGGTTCGAGTCCCGTCCGCCGCTCCATAAAATTCCTTTTTTCTTCCATCACTTCCCTGCTCTAAGCATTATTCTGTTCATTCCCTCTTATTCAGCTCGTTCCCTGCTTATTCAGCTTATTTTTGCTGTGTCTTTGGTGAGTGTGCTGATAACTTTTAAGCGCATTAGCTGCTTTTTCTGCGTCCCCCCCTGTTTTCCCAGACGTTTTATTAGCAATTTTCCTATTTACTTGTCATCAGTTACTTTTGATTAATTTCCTTGAATATTCATGCTATTAAATTCATTTCTATGCATACGTAATTTTTAGGCTCAAAATTATGTGCCGAAAAAGGTAAAAAACGCGTTTAGTTGGGGATGAAAACCTAAAATTTGCCGATTTATCCCCAACTAAGACGATTTTTTACCTCACTAAAAACTTTTATCTGGGCAAACGTTGTATGCAGAAAAATGAAAACCCCAACTAAACGGATTTTTTACCACTTGCAAGTATTGCTTGTCCCCAAACAGCGTCTATGGCACAGACTGCACAGGTCAGTGTGCAGGTTAGCGTGCAGGTCAGCATCCAACTAAGCATCAACTATGCCAGACTTCACGCAACAAAAAAGAGGCTGTGCGAAGCACAGCCTCGTTAGCACTTGTAATCTGTAAACCAAGAACTAACGGCGAACCTTTAGAGAGTACGCAAGACCAGAAGCGATAATGCCTGCAGCTGCGAGTGCGCTTGCAATGGACATTGCATCGCCAGTATCTGGAAGGTTAGACCTCTTCTTCTTAGGAGTCTTAGGCTTTGGTTCTGGATTAGGATCTGGCGTTGGGGTTGGTGTAGGAGTTATTGGCTTATCAGCTGTGGTAACTTCAGCAGGAACAATAGTCTCATCTGCAGCATTGAATGTTGCAGGAGCTACGGTAAATGGAATCTGATTTGTGTTGAGCTCATATCCTTCTGGAGATGCGGTCTCAACCAGATAATAGTCGCCGGGTGTCAGATAGAACTTATCTCCATCCTGGTAAATGCCCTTGGTCAGTAGGTCTGCAGTTGCTGCAGTATTCTGAACCAGTGCGGTTAGCTCTGTCTTTGTAAGAATATCACCGGATGTGAAAGTACCATCAGCGCCAGTAGTGATTCCCTCTTTGACCAGTGTGCCGTCAGCCTTATAGAGGCTATAAGTAGCGCCAGCAACAGGCTTAGAAGCATCGTCAGAGTCAGTCTTCACAAGCTTCAAAGGAGATGGAACGGCACGATACGTGAGGTAATACTGCCTGGTACGGTTTACAGAACCGTCTGCATTGAAGCCAGGAGCCAAAACGGAATTATCGCGAGGGCCAGAGTTATACGTACCAATCGCAAGAGATGTTCCCTCTGGAACGTCAATATCATTTGCAATATAGACGTAAGAATCACCAGGTCCCGCAGCCTTAATTTCGTCAACTGACTTACGAACAGTGGTCAGCAACATGTTGGTTGATGGATCAGTCTCAAACTTATTTCCGCCAGCAACAGAGTCATCTGCGGTAACGCCAGCATACTCGGGCATATACACGACATGACCCTTTGTATTGTAACGAGCAGACACCTGACGATCCTCAAACACTGCAGAAGTCGTATACGTAGCAGCAAGGTCATCAAGACCAAGAACGCTCACTGCGCCATTACCATAAATAGGAAGACCAGCATTTCTTTGAGCAATAGGATCACTGAGGCCAAGGCCGTTAAGCTGCCTATACGCAAGGTCATCGACATAGTGATACACAGCTGTTGCGGTATCAATGACTCGCGCAGGATAACGCTTAGTGTATGCGTGAGTGCCTCCCCAAGATTTCTTAATGCCACCCTGAATTCCCAGCTGATAAGACCTATCAGAGATGTTCAATGGTGCGGAGAACTCAATGTACTGACGAGTTGTAACTGGTGCAGTAAATACGGCAGCAGGTTCCTCATATGAAGAACCACCCATGATGGACTGGCCATTTACCTTGACAGCGAACATCAAATTGGTCTTTGGACCACCGCCCGAAAGAGCACCTGTTGCATCCATTGGCTTGTAGGTATCAACGGCAGCATGAGCCGAAACGGCTACCTTGCGCAGGCCATAACCATTTGGATCGTTCTGTGGGAAGTTGATCAAATTCTCTGCATCGCCGAGAAGAACGTAGTACGCACGAATTTCTCCACCTTCAGCAATCATCTGTGCAACGGAATATTTAGTTGGATTCATATCCAGCTTGAGCGCAGTACCATCAGGCTTTACCCAATAATAACGCGCGATAACACCTGTACGGTCCTCTCGCGGTTTAGCAGCCTGAGCATTAATCTCTGCCTGAATCTCAGCATCAGAGATGAAATCTGGGAATGGATTTGCCGAGGTATGTGTACCATCCAGCGGAGCACCATCCACATCTTCAGAATAAACTGTTGGATCAGCAGCAAATGCCGTGCGTGGAAGGGCAAACGCCAGAATTGCACCCACAAAAAGCATGCAAATTGCTAAAACCGTGAAGCGAGAAAACCAAGCGCTTCTTACGCTTCTAACAGAAGTTCCGTTCATACATCCTTCTTTCAACGTGAAGGGTGAATATTTATGCACATACCATAGCTCATTTCATACATTCTCGCGCAGATGAAGACATATCAAATACCATTTTCGTACATTAAACCGCTAAAGGGACATATTCAAACGGCCTAGACTACTAGTCTAGGCCGTTTGTTAAGGCCGCTTTAGTCAGTTGACTTAAATCACCGCTTTGAGTTGCCGGTTTAAATCACCGGTTTGAGTTGCTGATTTAACTTACTAGTTCATACTGCTTGCATTTACTTGTCGGGAGTAAGATGCCAAATCTCATCGTTATATTCAGCGATAGTTCTATCAGATGAGAATGTTCCTGCCATAGCAATATTGGCAAGAGACTTCTGAAGCCACGCTCTCCTATCCTCATAGTCATTAAACACGTGCTCTTTTGTTGAAATGAATGCTTCCAAATCAAGAAGTGTCATGAACCAATCTTTTGAGCACAGGTTTTTGTGAAGTC
>CAKARF010000115.1 GCA_916720465.1 uncultured Atopobium sp.
CTTCCAAGCTGACTGTTGCGGGTTCGAGTCCCGTCCGCCGCTCCATAAAATTCCTATTTTAAATTATCCCCTGTTCTAGGCATTATTCTGAATATTTACCCCACCTCTTGTTTCTTCATGGATGCTGGTGGTTTTTAGGCGTGTTGTCAATTTTTTCTACAGTTATCTCTGTTTTTACTGACATTTTATTAGCAATTTTCTTCTTTACTTGTCATGATCAACTTTTGATTTATTAATTTGAATATTCATGCAATTAAATTCATTTCCATGCATACGTAATTTTCAGGCTCAAAATTATGTGCCGAAAAAGGTAAAAAACGCGTTTAGTTGGGAGTGAAAACTTAAAATTGGCCGATTTATCCCCAACTAAGACGATTTTTTTACCGCCTCAAAAACTTTTATATGGGCAAACGCTGTATGCAGAAAAATGAAAACCCCAACTAAACGGATTTTTTACCGCTTGAGGATATGTTTTGTCTCAAGCGGTGTTGATTACACAGACTGCGCAGGCCAACGCCCAACTAAGCGCCTACCCTGCTTTACTTTACCAGCAAAAAAGAAGCACAGCCTTCTTTGCACTTGTGATCTGTACGCCAAAACTAACGGCGAGCCTTTACAGAGTACGCAAGACCGGAAGCAATAATACCTGCAGCAGCAAGTGCGCTTGCAATGGACATTGCTTCGCCAGTATCTGGCAGGTTAGACCTCTTCTTCTTAGGAGTCTTAGGCTTTGGCTCTGGATTAGGATCCGGCGTTGGCGTTGGTGTAGGAGTGATTGGCTTATCAGCTGTAGCAACTTCCGCAGGAACAATGGTCTGGTCTGCAGCATTGAATGTTGCAGGAGCTACCGTAAATGGAATCTGATTTGCATTGAGTTCATATCCCTCTGGAGATGCAGTCTCGACCAGGTAATAATTGCCTGGCGTCAGATAGAACTTATCTCCATCCTGATAGATACCCTTAGTCAGCAAATCTGCAGTTGCCGCAGTGCTCTGAACCAGCGTAGTCAGCTCAGTTTTTGTAAGAACATCTCCGGATGTAAAGGTACCGTCTGCACCAGTAGTAAGCCCCTCTTTAACCAGTGTGCCGTCAGACTTGTATAGGCTATAGGTTGCACCAGCAACAGGCTTGGAAGCATCATCAGAGTCAGTCTTCACAAGCTTCAAAGGAGAAGGAACTGCACGATACGTGAGGTAATACTGCCTGGTACGGTTTACAGAACCGTCTGCATTGAAGCCAGGAGCCAAAACGGAATTATCGCGAGGGCCAGAGTTATACGTACCAATCGCAAGAGATGTTCCCTCTGGAACGTCAATATCATTTGCAATATAGACGTAAGAATCACCAGGTCCCGCAGCCTTAATTTCGTCAACTGACTTACGAACAGTGGTCAGCAACATGTTGGTTGATGGATCAGTCTCAAACTTATTTCCGCCAGCAACAGAGTCATCTGCGGTAACGCCAGCATACTCGGGCATATACACGACATGACCCTTTGTATTGTAACGAGCAGACACCTGACGATCCTCAAACACTGCAGAAGTCGTATACGTAGCAGCAAGGTCATCAAGACCAAGAACGCTCACTGCGCCATTACCATAAATAGGAAGACCAGCATTTCTTTGAGCAATAGGATCACTGAGGCCAAGGCCGTTAAGCTGCCTATACGCAAGGTCATCGACATAGTGATACACAGCTGTTGCGGTATCAATGACTCGCGCAGGATAACGCTTAGTGTATGCGTGAGTGCCTCCCCAAGATTTCTTAATGCCACCCTGAATTCCCAGCTGATAAGACCTATCAGAGATGTTCAATGGTGCGGAGAACTCAATGTACTGACGAGTTGTAACTGGTGCAGTAAATACGGCAGCAGGTTCCTCATATGAAGAACCACCCATGATGGACTGGCCATTTACCTTGACAGCGAACATCAAATTGGTCTTTGGACCACCGCCCGAAAGAGCACCTGTTGCATCCATTGGCTTGTAGGTATCAACGGCAGCATGAGCCGAAACGGCTACCTTGCGCAGGCCATAACCATTTGGATCGTTCTGTGGGAAGTTGATCAAATTCTCTGCATCGCCGAGAAGAACGTAGTACGCACGAATTTCTCCACCTTCAGCAATCATCTGTGCAACGGAATATTTAGTTGGATTCATATCCAGCTTGAGCGCAGTACCATCAGGCTTTACCCAATAATAACGCGCGATAACACCTGTACGGTCCTCTCGCGGTTTAGCAGCCTGAGCATTAATCTCTGCCTGAATCTCAGCATCAGAGATGAAATCTGGGAATGGATTTGCCGAGGTATGTGTACCATCCAGCGGAGCACCATCCACATCTTCAGAATAAACTGTTGGATCAGCAGCAAATGCCGTGCGTGGAAGGGCAAACGCCAGAATTGCACCCACAAAAAGCATGCAAATTGCTAAAACCGTGAAGCGAGAAAACCAAGCGCTTCTTACGCTTCTAACAGAAGTTCCGTTCATACATCCTTCTTTCAACGTGAAGGGTGAATATTTATGTATATACCATAGCTCATTTATTGCCATTTATGCAGATGAGACCAAAACAGATGATATTTTTGTTCATTAAATCGCTAAAGAAACATATCCAAGCGGCCTAGAGTACTGGTCTAGGCCGCTTTTTAAGATCGCTTGTTAAGACTGCATTAGGCCGCTGGCTTAAGCGGTGGTTTGCTGGTCCGTATTACTTACATTACTTGTCAGGAGTAAGGTGCCAAATCTCATCGTTGTATTCAGCGATAGTTCTATCAGATGAGAATGTTCCTGCCATAGCAATATTGACAAGAGACTTCTGAAGCCACGTTCTCCTATCCTCATAGTCATTAAACACGCGCTCTTTTGTTGAAATGAATGCCTCCAAATCAAGAAGTGTCATGAACCAATCTTTTGAGCACAGGTTTTTGTGAAGTC
>CAKARF010000116.1 GCA_916720465.1 uncultured Atopobium sp.
GCCATGTCTTTGCAGCGAGACAAAGGAGAGGTCCAAATTCTATCTGGATGAAATGCAACAAGTGCGCGCACTGCATGTTCTCGCTGTTCAACGCCATGTTCGGTGAGCTCAACGTCTCTTCTGCCGCTAAAAAAGCGCTGCGTATTAGCCACGCTTTCTGGATGGCGCATAAACAAAATGCGATGAGCCTGAGCTGGAACTTCAAATGGCTGCATTATGTCTCCTCTCTGGGCGGTTGTAGGTGTTTGACGTATGCTCTGTAATCGTGCGACTAGTAGTTACTTGTCGATGTTCAAAGGCATGATGGGAGAAGCACCAGGCTCTCTACCAATAGTGCGCTCCAGAGCGGCAACTTCCTCTTCTGTGAGAAATCTCCACTGTCCCTCTTTAACGCCTGTAAGATGGAGCGGCCCAAACGTGTCTCTGTGGAGTGCAAGAACTCTATGGTGAATAGCCAGAAGCATCTTTTTGACCTGGTGCTTTCTGCCTTCTCTAATAGTTACGCTAACCAGGGAGTTTGGCTCTCCTCCACCGGTTTTTCCTAAACCCTGTGGGGCGAGAAGTGCCTTCAGCTTGGCATCGTTGGATACAATCTCAACCTCAGCAGGAGCTGCGGGACCATCCTCAAGTTCAATACCCTCACGCAAACGATTAAGCTGCTCTTCTGTAGGTGTTCCCACAACATGAGCAACATAGTGTTTCCACACATGTTTTGAGGGATGCAAAAGCTCTTGAGCCATTTGACCATCAGTAGTGAAGAACAGAAGACCTGTAGTATCCATATCAAGACGTCCAACAGGAAAAAGACCGGGATATTTGTCAGTTGGAACCATGTCCACAATGGTCGGTCTACCCTGAGGGTCTTTCATAGTAGTCAGGTACCCTGCAGGTTTATTGAGCATCAAGTAGACGGGTTTCTCGGCAATTGAGCAAATAATACCGTCAACTGCAACAACATCTACCAGTGGATCAACCTTACTGCCAAGCTCGGTGACTACCTGGCCGTTTACCGTGACGCGACCTGATGTCATCAAACGCTCAGAGCCACGACGACTAGCTACTCCTGCACGCGCCAAGAAGCGCTGCAGACGCATGGGAACAATGCGCTCTTCTGCCACGGCCTATGCTTCCTCTTGCGTATCGTAGTCGTCTCCCAAAAGGGAGCGCTCATCATCGATGTCTTCTGCGGCCTCTTCAAGCGTTGAAGTAAAGCTTCTACCAGAGAGTCTCTCGCGAATAAACTGCTTGGACTCCTCGTCAGGAGCAAAGTCTTCCAGTGGCGGCAACTCTCGCAAAGACTTGAGACCAAAGCGCTCTAGGAAAAGCGCTGTTGTGCCATAAAGAATGGCCTGTCCCCTATCTGCCTCTTTACCCACTTCACGCACAAGGTTTTTCTCGCGAAGAGAAGAGATAACACCGTCAGAATTAACGCCACGGATAGCGCGGACGCCCTCACGAGTTACCGGCTGGTGATAGGCAATGACCGCCAGCGTCTCAAGAGCTGCCTGAGAAAGTCGGCGCGTGTCCCAGGAAAGGACAAAGTCGCTGACAAGCTGATGGTGGGCAGGGTGCGTAAAGAGGCGCCAACCGCCGGCTACCTCTCTAAGCTGAAAGCCCCTGTTGCAGCGCGTATACTCCTCTGCAAGCTCTTTGAGAGCTTTAGCTACCTCAGCGGGAGCTGCATTAGTGACCTTAGCAAAGTCAGCCGTGGTGATAGCATCAGTTGCAACTAAAAGCAGCGATTCTAGAGCGCCTTTAAGCGACTCGGAATCTAAATAGGTAAGCTCTTCTGCCATGGATTATTCCGCCTCTTCCTGTACTTCATCGGGCGTATGAGTGAGCGATAAAAGCGTCTGCTGGACATCTTGAAGCGCATTTTGAGATAAGTTGAATCCCTCAAGATCTGGCTCATCGCCAGAAAGCTCTTCCAGTTCCAGAAGTACCGATTCATCAAGCTGGTATGAATCTGCACCCTCTATGTGCTCAATTTCAATCTCACCAAAAATGACATCTTGCTGAACACGAACAAGACCGCGTTTAAAGAGTTCAAGCACAGCCAAAAAGTTTGCAACCACAATCTCTGGCGTATCCTGACCGTCTAGAAGCTCAGAGAAGGTTACTTTACCCTTGGAGCGCGTAAGACGGTCCACTGAAGCAACTGTCAGAGCCACGGGGAGCCTTTTTGGGGCCACATGTTCTGCCTCAAGCAAGAATGTCTCACGTTTTGAGTCAATGTCCGCACAGATGACGGCAAGGCTTCTGAGCGTAATGCCTTCTAGATAGTCTGGCATAAGGTTCAAGAAGTCAGGGTCTGGACCCACTGAACGTGGGAACATGTATGATTCCGCCTCCATGCGGCTGCCTAGCGCAGCACCAGCGTTTCTAAATTGCTTATAGGCAATAAGGCGAGCAATAAGAACTTCTCGCGCCTCATCAGGAGAAAGGCCGTCAAGCTCGTCATCATACTCATCTTCATCAAATGAGCTTTTAAGCGAAATGTCTTGAGGCACCAGGGCATGAGCCTTCATGTCCAGAAGCGTTGACGCAACAAGGACAAAGTCACTGGCAACGTCCAGATCAAGCTCCTCCATGGCGTCAACTTCTGCCAGGTACTGATCAGCAACCTCAGAGATAGAAATAGAGCCAATAGCAACCTTTTGTCTACTTACCAACTGAAGTAGCAGGTCAAATGGACCCGAATATGTTGCAGTGTTTACTTTGTACGACATTAGATGATTCTCGCAAGCAGACTCAAAATGACGTTAGAAATGCCCCCGATAATGGACGAGAAAAAGCCCGGTGCAAAGAACATGAGTCCCACTACAGCAATCATGCAATAGGGCTCGATGGCATAGAACTTTTGACGGTTTTTCTCGCCAAGAAAATAGAGCAGCAGCTTAGATCC
>CAKARF010000117.1 GCA_916720465.1 uncultured Atopobium sp.
AATCTTGTGAGAAATTCAATCGAGAAGGCCTCTAAGTCCGAAGGCGCAAACATTGAAGCAATGAGAAAGAGTGTTCGTAACGCCCTTTCTAACTTCCTTTGGAGCAAAACTCGTACTCGACCAATGGTTATTCCGGTCATTATGGAGGTATAAGCCCAATGCCCTCTAAACGCACCTCAAACGCAGCAAAAAGAAATTCTAGAAACGCCGCTTCTGCCCAGGTAGTAGGCTTGAGCCCACTGCAGAATGACATCATTGGTGTTGTTCTTGCAGTGGTTGCAATTGCTCTGTTTTTGTCCATTATTGTCCCCTCTAACGCTGTTATTACCAGCGCAATGGGTCATGGGCTCAAGCTCTGTTTTGGTACGGGAGCGCTACTTTTTCCCATTGCAGTATTTGTCTTTGCTATGACCTTCTTTATGCGTGATGATCAGGGAATCTCTACGCGTATTGCTATTGGTCTAACGCTGGACGTTCTTGCTGCCCTTGCTCTTATTTCACTTAACTTCCCAGGTGCCGAGGCTGCTCCAGATATGCTTCTGGGCACAAAAGTCCTAGAGGCTGCTGGTGGTTATGTGGGTGGAGGTATTGCTTGGGTTTTGCTGCGCTTTGTTGGCCGCGTGGTGGGCAATGTCCTTTTGGTTGGCTTTATTATTGCCGGTGTTGTTATCTGCGGCTTCTCCATTTCTGACATGGTTGAGCGCGTAAGCTTCCGCCTGGATGAAGCGCGCGAGAATCATCGCTACCGTAAAGAAGAGCGTGCTCTTGCAAAAGAAGAGGCGCTCTACGCTGCAAATGCTCCACAACCTGCAAAGAAGCAGGGTAGACGTGGCGCAAACAACCAGTCTTCTCTCTTTGACGAGACCGGTGAAGGGGAGACCACCTATCTGGGCAATCGCAAGACTTCTGTCATTAAGCGTGACGCCCGTCTTTACGAGGAAGAAGAGGCGCAAGAGGACGCAGGAGATGCTCCTACTACGCTCATTGATAAAGCTAAGAACAAGCTGCGCTCTAAGAAAAAAGACCAGCCAGATGATGCAGTTGTCGAGAAAAACGATGTTGCTGTAGCTGATGTTGCTCCTACAACAAAACAGGCTAAACCTAAGAGTAAAGCTAAAACGACGCCAGATTTTCTCGCCACACCTGACCAGCTCAAAAGGCCAGGCGATGATGATGAGTCGTATGAGCTGCCACCATTTACCATTCTGAAGACAAACAAGAACTCCGCCACTTCTGCCGTAAGCGATGATGAGCTTGAAGCTACTGCTCAAAGACTCCAGGCTACGCTTGAGGAGTTTGGCCTTTCCAGCCAGGTAGTTGGTTGGACTGCAGGTCCTTCTGTCACTACGTTTAAGATTTCGATGGGCGAGGGTGAGCGCGTCAACAAGATCACTAATCTTGAGGACGATATTGCGCTTTCACTTGCGGCAAAGTCTGTTCGTATTTTTGCTCCAATTCCTGGAACTTCTCTGGTTGGTATTGAGATTCCTAACGAGAAAGCCCAGGCAGTCAACTTGGCTGACGTTCTCCCGTTTGCAAAAGGCGGTCCTCTTGAGTGCGCCTTTGGTCGCGATTCTGAGGGCAAGCCAATTGTTGTTGACCTTGCAAGTCTTCCTCACTTGCTGGTAGCAGGTACCACTGGTTCTGGTAAGTCTGTCCTGCTCAACGCCATTGTCATGTCTATGCTCATGCGCGCAACTCCTGAGCAGGTCCGCCTTATCATGGTTGACCCAAAGCGCGTTGAGTTTACGGGTTATGCTGGCCTTCCTCACCTGTATGTTCCAGTTGTTACCGAGCCAAGGCAGGCCGCAAGTGCGCTTCAGTGGGGCGTCACCGAGATGGAGCGTCGCCTTAAGGTGTTTGAGCACTACAAAGTGCGTGACATTAAGACGTACAACAGAAATGTTGATGGCGATAAGTACGCTGATATGGAGAATCCTCCAAAGCACATGCCATACTTTGTCATTGTTATCGACGAGCTTGCTGACCTTATGATGGTTGCGGGCAAAGACGTTGAGTCTTCTATTGTTCGTATTGCTCAGCTTGGTCGTGCTGCAGGTATTCACCTGATTGTTGCTACACAGCGTCCTTCCGCAGACGTTGTAACTGGTCTGATTCGTGCAAACATTGATAACCGCGTTGCACTCTCCGTTGATAACTCTTTGAACTCCCGCATTATTCTGGACCAAAAGGGCGCTGAGCAGCTGCTGGGTAAAGGCGATATGCTGGTTAAGCTTCGTGGTAAGAAGCCAAATCGCGCCCAGGGTTGCTGGGTCTCTGACGAGGAGATCGAGGAGACCGTTAAGTACATCCGCACTCAGCGCGTGGCCGAATATCACGACAACATCTTGACCGTTGCAACTCCAACACAGGCCGATGGTGTTGGCGGAGTTGGTGGTATGGCACAGGCAGATGACCCACTTATTTGGGAAGCTGCGCGCATTATTGTGGATTCTCAGCTAGGTTCTACATCTAGTTTGCAAAGAGCACTCTCTGTTGGGTATGCTCGTGCTGGTAGAATTATGGATATGCTTGAGGCAAAGGGTGTTGTTGGCCCCGCTAACGGATCAAAGCCTCGAGAAGTTCTTATCGATAAAGATGCTCTTGAAGAGCTCAAAGTTCAAGACGCTGCCTATAGGGAGGTAGAGTAAGCATGCCACGCCCTCGTTTTAGTGAGATGCTCGTAGAACGTAGACGTCAGCTCGGGCTTTCTATCACTCAAGCATCAAAGATTCTTCGCCTCAAGGAGCAGGCACTTATTGCTTTTGAGGAAGGCGATTTT
>CAKARF010000118.1 GCA_916720465.1 uncultured Atopobium sp.
CAGGAATCTGGAGAACTGCTTTTTAGGTCATTTGGACTCTCGGGTATCATGATTTTCAACTTGTCTCGCACAGCCCTGCCTGGCGACGTGCTTGAGATTGATCTTCTTCCCCAGCTTACGGAAGAGGAAGTTGCGGCAGCTGTAGAAGCTCACACCACCGACGGTCTTCTCGACCCACAGATTGCTGCTTACCTGGGTGCTCATGACTCAGTTGAAACCACTATTGCCAAAGCTCACAAAATCACTTTTACTGTTACCGGTACATCCTCCAAAGTTGTTTCACAGGTCTGTATTGGTGGAATTTCCATCGATCAAGTGGACTCAAACACTCTTGAAGCATATGGCGTTCCTGGTCTGTTTATTGCGGGAGAGGCTCTTGATATTGACGCTCAATGCGGCGGCTTTAACCTCTCATGGGCGTGGAAGAGCGGGATGGTTGTCGGTCTGGCTGCTGCAAAAAATGCTGGTCAAGATTGCGAATCTTTGAAAGAGGACAACTAACATGCTGGAAGTATCAAACATTAAAGTTCATGTTGCGCCTCTTCGTAAGCATCCCGCTAAAGAATCAAAGGTGGGTTTTGACGCACTGCTTCGTGCCCTCAGAGTTTCTGCGGATGAGATTACCTCATATGAGCTGCATAAACGCTCAATTGATGCACGTAAAAGAAACGATATTGTTCTTATCCTTACCTACCACGTAAACCTTAAAGGTGGGCCTGCAGCGGAACAAAAACTCCTTAACAAGATTCAAGGCAAACCTGCGGCAAAGCATATCAAGCTTGCTGAGGCAAATGCTTTTACGCTTCCCAAAGCGAAGCAACCTGCTCCCTCAGAGAATCGTCCCGTTGTTGTAGGAGCAGGATGTGCAGGCTTGTTCTGTGCGCTTACGCTTGCCAAGGCTGGTCTTAATCCCCTGCTTATTGAGCGCGGAGATGATGCAGCACGAAGAACTGCAGTGGTAGAGCATCATAACCAAACGGGTCAGCTAGATATTGAAAGCAACATCCAATTTGGTCTTGGTGGTGCTGGTACATTCTCTGACGGCAAGCTCAACACGGGTACCAAAAGTGCTTCTCACCGCTTTATTCTTGAGACTTTTGTAAAAGCAGGTGCACAGAAAAACATTTTATGGGACGCAAAACCCCACGTAGGAAGCGATGTTCTTTCCGCTGTTGTGACAAACATTGTCACAATGATTGAAGAGGCGGGTGGAACCGTTGCATTTAGGACAAAACTCGCCTCCCTAGAGCGAGCCTCAGATGGCTCTCTTTCTGCAATTCAGGTTGAGAAGACCAATCCAGACGGTTCAACTCAAACTGAAACCATAAAGACTCGCACAATGATTCTTGCGACTGGACACTCAAGTAGAGACACGTACGTCATGCTCAAAGACAAAGGCATCTCCATGGAGAGAAAGACCTTTGCTATGGGCGTGCGAATTGAGCATCTTCAGTCTCAAATCAACAAATCACTCTATGGCCCTGAAGCAACCAATCCTGTACTAGGAGCGGCACCCTACAAGCTTTCTGTTCACCTTCCCTCTGGTAGAAGTGCCTTCTCGTTCTGTATGTGTCCCGGTGGCTATGTTGTTTCTGCAGCTAGCGAGAAGGGCGGCGTAGTCACAAATGGCATGAGCCTGTCTGACCGTGCGGGCAAAAATGCCAACTCCGGCCTGTTAGCTAACGTCTATCCAGAAGATCTACCAGGAGACGACGTACTTGCTGGCATTGAGCTGCAACGTTCTTGCGAGCAAGCAGCCTTTAAAGCGGGCGGCGGAGCTTATGTTGCCCCTGCCCAGCTTGTAGGCGACTTCCTAAACAAGAAAGCATCTACTGGACCTCGTTCGGTAAAACCAACCTACCCACGTGGTGTTACCTGGACCTTGCTTGAAGACTGTCTTCCACCCTATGTCTTACATACCTTGCGAGAAGCCCTTCCGGTCATGGACAAAAAACTTCATGGCTTTGCTCATCCCGATGCAGTTCTTACGGGTGTTGAAACAAGATCAAGCTCTCCCGTAAGAATTACCCGCGATGAAACAGGACAAAGTATTAACACTCCAGGTGTATGGCCTGTAGGAGAAGGCGCTGGCTACGCCGGCGGCATTATGAGTGCAGCTGCTGATGGTATTAGGATGGCCGAGCTTATAGTAGAGCACTACAACAACGCCTAATGTTTGCCTCTATAGCGTCTGCGCGTAGCGTGAGCGCTGCCTTTTCTAGCACCAGTTTTAAGCCTCTTGATAACATCATCTGAGGTAGTGCCTTCAAGCTGGCTTCTAATGGCAACAATCTGATCTCTGAGTTCTGCTGCATGCTCATAATCCATAGATGCAGATGCTTCTGCCATCTCTGCTTCCATACCAGAAAGCATTGCTTCAACCTCTGTACGAGGAAGATTTTGCAATTCTTCAGCAAGCAATTCTGCAGGCATTTCAAGAATTGATTCTTGCTGTTCTTCAAGCGAATCTTCATCATCAGAAGCGGTATAGAACTCTCCGTTTTTGCGCTTACGCTTATCAACGTTTTCTGAAGCTTCAGCAATAAAGCCTGCAATATCTGTAATGGATTTCTTAACGGTCTTAGGTACAATACCGTGCTCTTTGTTAAAGGCTTCCTGAATTTCTCGGCGCCTTTTTGTCTCATCTATAGCAATACGCATAGAGTCAGTGATTTTATCGGCATACATAATGACCTGGCCAGAAGCGTTTCTTGCCGCTCTACCCATAGTCTGAATAAGAGACCTTCTGTTTCTTAAGAAGCCCTCTTTAT
>CAKARF010000119.1 GCA_916720465.1 uncultured Atopobium sp.
AAGACTATCATTGGAGCTCTTATCTGCGATTCAATTTCACACCGATTGCCTATGGAGTAATTACGCATGCTTGATCGTTCTTCTCGCCCTGTACCTGGTAGAAATGCTTCTGGCAAACACCGAAAATCGCTGTTTGCCAGTTTTCTTTCTTATTACGCTCCGCAAAAGCACCTGTTCATCTTGGACACTATCTGCGCCATCATTTTGGCTTGCATTGAGCTGGCGTTCCCCCAGATTTTGCGCTCGCTCACAAAGGGACTGTTTACGCAGGGTAAAGACGTCATTCTTGGCAGCTTGGTATTTATTGCCGTCGGCCTTGTCGTGATGTATTTTGTCCATTTTCTGTGCCGCTACTTTGTTATTAGCTGGGGACACATCATGGGTGCCCGCATGGAAAGCAAGATGCGAGAAGACCTGTTTGACGCGTACGAGCGCATGAGTTTCTCGTATTATGATCGCCACAAGACGGGTGACCTGATGAGTCGCCTGGTATCTGACTTGTTTGACATTTCCGAGACGGCACACCACGGCCCTGAGTATCTGATTATTGGCTTGCTTGAGATTGCTGGATCTTTTGTCATTCTGGCTTTTATTAACGTGCCACTTACGCTGGTACTTGCTGGAATCGCTGCTGCGTTAGTGGTGTTCAATTTCTTTGCCAACATGCACATGCGCGGTATTTTTAAAGAGAATCGCATGCGCATTTCCGACGTGAATACCCAGCTAGAAGACTCGCTGTCTGGTATTCGCGTGGTTAAGGGTTTTGCGGCAGAAGATCACGAGCGCAAGAAATTCAGGGCAAGCAACTCCGCATACCTAGACTCCAAAGCTAACATGTACCACGCAATGGGTAGGTATCAGGCTGCTATTTCTGGCATGATGGGCGTTTTGAACACTGTCGTATTGGTTTTGGGCGGTTGGATGATTGCTCAGGGTCAGATGCAAGCTATTGACCTGGCTACGTATGCGCTCTACATCTCGCTGTTCACCACGCCAATCATGAACATTCTGAACTTTACTGAGACGTTCCAGAAGGGCCTTGCGGGCTTTAAGCGTTTCTCGGAAATTCTTGAAACTCAGCCGGACATTCAAGATGCGCCTGATGCTCATGACATTCAGATTACCGCTGGCGATATCATCTACCAGGACGTTCATTTTTCTTACAACAACGCTGAAGACGTTATCAACGGCTTGAACCTTCATATTGAGAGCGGAAAAACCGTTGCGCTGGTTGGACCTTCTGGTGGAGGTAAGTCCACTACCTGCGCTTTATTGCCGCGTTTCTATGATGTCACAAGTGGAAGCATCACCATTGATGGGCAGGATATTCGCTCCGTTACGCAGCATAGTTTGCGCTCGGCAATTGGCATGGTTCAGCAGGATGTATATCTCTTTGACGGCACAGTTGCGGAGAACATCGCATACGGCTGTCCAGAGGCCTCCTTGGAAGATATCGCGCTTGCAGCAAAGCGTGCAAACATCGCCGAGTTCATTGAATCGCTGCCAGATGGATATGACACGCAGGTAGGACAGCGTGGAACAAGGCTTTCCGGTGGACAAAAGCAGCGCATTTCCATTGCGCGTGTGTTCCTGAAGAACCCGCCGCTACTCATTTTGGATGAGGCTACTTCTGCTTTGGATAACGAGTCCGAACGCGCGGTCCAGGAGTCCCTTTCCGAGCTGGCAAAGAACAGAACTACGCTGGTCATTGCCCATCGACTCTCGACTATTATGGGTGCTGATGAAATTATTACCATTAATCACGGTCGTGCAGTTGAGCGCGGAACTCACGATGAGCTGCTAGAAAAAGGCGGAATCTACGCTCATTACTATCAAATGCAGTTTGGTGGTGCACCAAACATCGCAAGGCGGTAAAATAGAGCATTAAGTGCTTTGCGAACTGCGGCTAGCGACAGCAATCGTTCTTCTCGCGATGCGCTTAACTGCAGGTTTGCGGTTTGCAACTTGCGGTCTGCGACTTGCAGCTTGTAAACCGACGGGTGGAACTAAAGATCAAAAGTCAACGCATCGCACGCTTTAAAGTGTGTTTATGCAGGTTGAATGAGAGAGCTACATGGCTAAAGATGATGCAGAACGTTCACGCTTCGCGCGCCGCCAGAAGGGCGCGCTTGATGCTGACGCAGCTGAAGAGTTGTTTACCAAGGTAGACGAGACGGGTCATCCTAACGAGGAACGCGCAGCTCTAGAGCGTGCTCGCAGGCAGGGTGGAGCTGCGGCAGTGGACGTTGATCCCCTCTCGGGATCTGACCCTTCGGGCTCAAATATCGAGAAGGTCATTACAAAGACGGCAGTCCTTTTTGTCCTGATTTTCCTGGTAATTGTTGTTCTGATGCAGGTTTCTTGTGGTGTTATTCGTCGAGCCAATACAGCAAATCTAACTGAATCTGTTACGGTACGATCTGTTGCATCCGCACTGCGTGGAGGCGTTGAGTGGGGTAATGGATTTACGCAGTTCCCTGAGGATTTCTCGGTTCAGGAAGCTGACGAGAATACTGGTCGCGTTGAGGTAACGGTTACCGACACCACCTCAAAAGACGTGCTTGAGTGCTATGCGGCATCCAGTGTTCAGGCTCAGGCGTTTGCTATTAACGCGCTGCTCAACCCACGAATCAATACCGTTGTCTATCACGTTAGCGTTCATAGAAACGACCATGGTGAGTTGCAGAAATCTCAGCTCTTTGGATTCCTTAAGCCTGGTGGAGACGCAACACCTAT
>CAKARF010000120.1 GCA_916720465.1 uncultured Atopobium sp.
TGAATCTCTTCATCGGACTCTGGGGCTTGGTCTGCAAACTGATTGCAAGGGAAGTCTAAAATCTCAAAGCCTTGATCTTTATAAGCAGCGTAAATGCGCTCAAGATCCTCATACTGTGGGGTAAAGCCGCAACCGGTTGCAGTGTTGACAATCAGAAGAACCTTACCGTCAAATGAGGAGAGGGAAGTAAGAGATCCGTCACGCTCTTCTACGGAGAGGTCATAGATGTTGGTGTTGGCCATGATGTTCCTTTCAACGAGCCGCGGATTGTCCGAAGCATTGGATGGTTTTGTGTATTGGGTAGTGTACCCTCAGTGGCTTTACACTAACACAACTAAATTGTACGCAATTTATTTTTCACAGTAACGACACAGAAGAGTTGTTATTTTTCATTAAGTTGTTAGCCTATACGAACAAATATCAATTATTTAAGTAACGTCCTAGAGCGGTTTCTTCACAAAATTTATATGTACACCATGGTTAACCTTAGGAAACGTTTTCGCAGGTAAGGAATTACTTGTGTACAATTGTTTCATTAGGAAAACTAATTAGTAATAATTTTCACTTGTTTTTATCGCCAAAAAATTTTATCTTCAATAGGTCACTAACCGATTAATTTGCAAATAGCAGATGGGGGATTTTATGAAACTGAACAATTGGTGTCTCGCAGCCGGTGGCGCTGCACTTGCTGGCGTTGTTGCTGGTCTTGCTTCTAACGGCACTCTTCACAAGGCAGCTGTCAAGGCAACTGCATGTGGTCTTCGCGTAACTGACCGCGTTTCCGCAGAGACTCAGAACGTTGTTGACGAGGCTAACGACGTTGTCGCTGAGGCTCGCCGTGAGTCCAAGATTGACGCTGCTGTTCGCGCTCGCCTTGCTGAGCTCGAGGAGGGTATCCGCGCTGAGGTTACCAAGCAGGTCGACGCAGAGGGCGCACAGGCATAATTCATGCGTTTCACAATTACTAATGAAATCTCAGGTCGCATTCGTGCAAAATGCGACCTGGGCCATATTGATGAGGCTGAAGCCCGTGGTATTTCTTATGAGCTGATGCGTGTTGACGGAGTTCGTCACGCAGAAGTTCACATGGCAAACGGTTCTCTCTTGCTAAGGTTTGATCCTCTCAAGAGAGAGCAGGTACTTGCGGCTGTTGGCGCTTTTGACGTCTTGAACTTGCCACGAGAAGAAGAGGCAGGCCTTGAAGACTTCTGTGGCTCAATTGAGATGGCTCTTGAGAACAATCGTTTCCAGATGGAGGTTGTGACCACATTCGCACGCCGCTGGATTATGCGTTCTTTGCCACTGCCTGCAGTTGCTAACTACGCATACGTTATTCTCCGCGCCATTCCATTTGTTGTGGAAGGCGTTAAGCGCCTGTTTAAGAAAGAGCTGACCGTTGAGGTTTTGGACGCAACTGCTATCACCACTTCAATTCTAAGAAATGAGTGGGCAGATGCATCTACGGTCATGTTCTTGCTTGAGCTGTCTGCAGCTATGGAGAACCACGTGGCAAGCCGTGCTCGTCTTGCACTTCGTGATGGCCTAATTACCCGTTCTGAGAACGTCTGGGCTCGTATTGACGGCAAGGACGTTATGATTGCCCTTTCTGAGGTTGAGAAGGGCATGATTTTGCACCAGCGCGCTGGTGGCGTTCTTCCTGTTGACGGCAAAGTTGTTGAAGGCATTGGCCAGATGAACGAGGCTGCCATGACAGGCGAGTCTCGCCTTGTAACCAAAGAGCCTGGTTCAACCGTTTACGCAGGCACCGCTCTTGAAGACGGTGACCTTATGGTAAGCGTCACTGCTCCTCCAGGAATGTCTCGTATCGACAACATTGTCGATATGGTTGAGCAGTCTGCTGAGCTTAAGGCCGGCGCGCAGTCTAAGGCAGAGCGCCTTTCTGATGCATTGGTTCCTTACAGCTTCCTTGCCTTCTTTGGTATTTGGGGCATCACCCGAAACATCACTAAGGCTATGACCGTTCTTATGGTTGACTATTCCTGCGCCATTAAGCTTTCCACTCCTGTTGCAGTGGGTAGCGCAATGGATGAGGCAGCTAAGTTTGGCATGACGGTTAAGGGCGGAAAATACCTCGAGAAGATCGCTGCGGCTGATCTTATCGTCTTTGATAAGACCGGTACGCTGACAAAGGCAGTTCCACATGTTGAGTGCATTGTCAGCTTCTGTGGTCGCACCGAGGACCAGCTTCTGCGTCTTGCTGCATGTATTGAGGAGCACTTCCCACACAGCATGGCTCGAGCAATTGTGAACGAGGCAAAGGTACGTGGCCTTAAGCACAAGGATGAGTTCCACGCAGAGGTTAAATATGTTGTTGCCCATGGTATTCGTACCAAGGTTAACGGCAAAGAGGTCTGCATTGGTTCTGCTCACTTCATTTTTGATGACGAGAAGACCCCAATGCCCGAGGGTATTCAAGACGACCTTGCACAGATTGCTCCAACCTCGTCCATTATCTTCATGTCCGAGGATTCAAAGCTTATTGCAGCAATTTGTATTACTGACCCTGTAAGGGAAGATGCAGCAGCAACTATTTCACAGCTTCGCGCTCTTGGCGTTAAGCGTATGGTTATGCTGACCGGTGACTCAGAAAACGTTGCCGCAAGCGTTGCAAAGAAGCTGGGTCTTGACGATTACGTGGCACAGATTCTCCCAGAGGATAAGTGCGAGTATGTTAAGAAGTTCCAGCAGGAGGGTTACACCGTTGCAATGGTTGG
>CAKARF010000121.1 GCA_916720465.1 uncultured Atopobium sp.
CAAATTGCTTCACGAACTCCAAATATTCGATTTATTAAAGAACGTTCAAGAATGACGCTCTTCTCGATAACAGAATGTGGCATAATGCCACTGTCAAAGTAACAATTAATGTTAGTCATTAGTAGCATTTAACAGAGGGGTTTCTATGGCTAAAGTTGCAGTTATCGGTTGTACCCACGCAGGCGTTTTTGCCACTTCTTCAATCCTGGGTGCACACCCAGATTGGGAAGTTCACGTCTTTGAGCGCAATGACACGGTTTCCTTCCTGTCTTGCGGCATTGCTCTTTGGGTAGGTGACCACGTAAGCGATCCTAACAAGATGTTCTACAGCTCTCCAGAGGCCCTTGCAGAGGCTGGCGCTCACGTCCACATGACCACCAACGTCACTTCTGCAGATGTTAAGACCAAGCATGTTGCTTGGGAGGATCTCAAGACGGGCGAGACCTTTGAGGATGACTTCGACTATCTCGTAGTCACCACCGGCTCTAAGCCAATTGTTCCTCCACTGCCTGGCATCGACGGACCTCGCGTTCTTCAGTGCAAGAACTGGGCTGACGGTCGTCGCATTCACGACACTATGGCAGAATCCAAGTCCGCTATTGTCATCGGTGCTGGCTACATTGGTGCCGAGCTTGCAGAGCAGCTCTCTGAGCGCCAGAAGGCAGTTACTCTCATTGACATGCTTCCTCGCGTTCTTGCAAAGAACTTTGACAAGGCAATCACCGATCAGATTGAGGCTGCATACAAAGAGCACGGCGTCAGGCTTGCGCTTGGCGAGAAGGTCATGAGCTTTGAGGACAATGGTGATTCCGTAACCGTTGTTACCGATAAGGGCTCCTATACCGCAGATTGCGCAATTCTGGGCATTGGCTTCCTACCTCGTACTGACCTCTTTGACGGTCAGCTTGATATGCTGCCTAACGGCGCTATCAAGGTTGACGAGTACATGCGCACCAGTGAGCCTGGCGTCTTCGCAGCTGGCGACTCTGCTTCCATTATCTTCAACGTCACTGGTAAAGAGGACTACATTCCTCTGGCAACCAACGCTGTCCGTCAGGGTCTGCACGTTGGTCCTAACATGCTTGAGCCAACTGCTGCTTATGCAGGTACTCAGGCTTCCAGCGCAGTTCAGCTCTACAACTACTCTATGGCCGCAGCAGGCCTTACCGTTGAGGGTGGCAAGGTTCGTGGCTACGAGTACGATTCCGTCTCCATCACCGAGAACTACCGTCCTGAGTTCATGCTGACCACCGAGCCAGTTACTGCTACGCTCGTCTGGGATCCAGAGACTCGCCTTATCAAGGGTGCACAGTTCTTCTCGACACATGACGATGTTGCTCAGGCAGCAAACGTTGTTTCCGTTGCTATTGCCGCTGGTATGACCATCGATAACCTTGCAGCTGTTGACCTCCTGTTCCAGCCAAACTTTACCAACCCAGTCAACTACATTGGCTCCGTTGCTATGGCTGCCTGCGCAAAGGCCAAATAAGCTCCGTACATAACACACAAAAGAGAAGGAAGCTGGTGGAGGTTCCGGCTTCCTTCTTTGCTATCGAGCCCGAGTCTAGCTCGATTGATGCCTGTTTTGGGCGACCGTGCGTCAATCTTGTGACGACGCCTTGCTTGAAATGACAGCTATCTTGAAACGGTAACTATTTTGGCTTTTTACTCACTACGGCAATGTAGTTGAGGTCATCAGCGTGATCGTTGAAGAACGTAAACATGCTGGTAAACATCTTGGTATTTTCTGGCTTAAGGCCGTTTCTAATAACCCTCAGAGCGCCATCAGCGCCTTCGTCCGCAATAAGTCCCGCTGGATTCATGAGCGTCATCTTGCCATTCTTCGTTTCTGGGCAGAAACCCGCCGACTCAAAGAGATTCTTCCAACCCGCGAGCGTAAGTGGCTTTACGTTGACGTTAATGGTTCTTGAGAGCTCGTGAACCAGCTCATCGTCTTCTTTGAGCAGAAGAACATCATGGGTAAGCAGAACACCGCCAGGTTTAAGTACGCGTGCGTACTCTTTTACGGCCGCCTCTTTCTGCTGATCAGAGAGCATGGTGAGCATTGCTTCGTTGATTACAACATCAAAGCTATTATCGGGGTAGGAGAGGTTTGTAGCGTCTCCTTGTTCCACTGTCACGTACTCCTCGATATTGTTTGTCGCGATATTTTCTTTTGTTTTAGGGAGCACGTCTGCATTAAGGTCAATTGCGGTTACATGGCAGTGAAAACGTTTTACCAGCTCAACCGTAGTGGTTCCAATATTGCAAGCCACCTCAAGAATCTGAGTTTCTGGCGTAATCTCTACGGAATTAAGCAGCCAATTGGTTGCTTCAATACCTCCAGGTCGCAGTCTTGTCTTGCCCATACGGAGTAAAAACTCGTGACCAGCTTCCATACTAAGACCCCCCCCTCATACTATGAAAGAATAAAGTTAGCTTCATCTAACTGATACAAGTTAAGCACATCGTTACCTGCGGAAAAAGCCAAATAAATTGCTATTTTTGAAACAATTTAGCAGGTAGATTGCTACAAAAATTTTACGCACTAGTTAGCCCGCTCTTTTTGTGCATTTTCTTTAGCAGTTTATAAGTTTATAGTGGACGCAAGGTAAGGGCGACTTACTAATTTCCGCAGGTAATTGATGCGGAATAATAAGGAGGAAATTATGTACTACTCTGCTGGAACGTATGAATCGTTCGCTAAACCAGAAAAGCCCAAAGATGCCG
>CAKARF010000122.1 GCA_916720465.1 uncultured Atopobium sp.
TGGATCAGCGGAAGTGGTCATTGTTTCTCCCCTTACTGCTCTGAGGGCATAAGGCCCTGATCAATTAACTGCTGTTCTACCTGGTCAAACTTTAGTGCATAAGACGGATGCAAGTTGTCTGGTTTATTCTCTGGCAAGAATCTCTGGTGGAAGTCCTCGGGAATTGCCACGGGATACTTGCCGCTAAAGCAAGACTCGCAATAGCCCCTTGATGGCACGCATGCCAGAAGGCCCTCGAGGCTCAAGAAGCCCAAAGAATCTGCGCCGATGTACTCGCAAATTTCTTCAGTACTCATTTTTGCTGCAACGAGCTGGTGCTGGTCAGCGGTATCAATGCCGTAGAAGCAGGGCCACGCAACCTTAGGAGAAGCGCTTCTGACGTGCACTTCTGTAGCTCCCGCGTCTCTGAGCAGCTGAACAATTTGTTTTGAAGTAGTTCCGCGAACAACAGAATCGTCCACCATCACAATGCGTTTATCTGCGACAACGTCCGAAAGTGCGTTGAGCTTCAAACGAACGCCCAGCTCACGAAGCTGCTGTGTAGGCTGAATGAACGTTCTAGCAACGTAGCGATTCTTGATGAGGCCGGTACCAAATGGCACGTCCAGCTCTTGCGCGAAGCCCTCAGCTGCAGGAACGCCAGAATCTGGTACACCAATTACCAGGTCAACGTCTGCTGGTGTCTCTTTTGCCAGCTGACGGCCCATCTGGTGACGGACGGAATATACCGAGCGGCCACTAATAATAGAGTCAGGACGCGAGAAATACACCTGCTCAAAGATGCAGTCTGCCTGCTGACGAGGAGCAAGTCCCATCTCAGAAGACAGACCGTTGTCTGAGATGCGGATAATCTCGCCGGGAGCAACCTCACGCACATACGTGGCGCCCACAATACCCAGCGCGCACGTCTCGGATGCAACCACCCAGTTATTCTCGCCCTCCGCGCCAATATGGCCAAGTACCAGCGGACGAATGCCGTTTGGGTCCCTAAACGCATACAGTGCGTTCTCGCGGATGAGCACCATGGCGTAGCCGCCCTCGATGAGGTTCATGGTTGCGGCGATGCCGGTGCGCAGTCGGTGCGTTTGACGCGTGAAGTAGCCAATGAGCTGGGCTGCTACCTCGGAATCCGTGTTGGATCTAAAGGAAATCTGGCGAGAAGACAGTTCTTCTCGCAAGGAGTCAAAGTTAACGAGGGTACCGTTATGCGCCAGAGCGATGAGGGTCTCGTCGATGGACGACATGTGAGGCTGAGCAGACTCCCAACCCTTAGCACCCGCAGTGCCGTAGCGGCAGTGACCGATAGCTACTTTACCTGGCATTGCGTTGAGGTCGTCGTTGTTGAAAACTTCGGTTACGAGGCCCGTATCTTTTCTGATAAGCACGGTCTGCCCGTCGCCGACGGCTATGCCTGCAGAATCTTGTCCGCGATGCTGTAGCGCGTGCAGCGCAAAATAAGTGAGTCGAGCAACGTCACGGTCAGGCGCCCATACTCCAAAGACGCCACATTCCTCGTGAAGTTCCATTGGATCCCCTCCGGATGCCTCAGCCTGAGCCACCCTTGATTAAACGCCTCTCACGTCTGGCAACAATACATACAGTGTACCTGGAAATTTGCAAGAAAAAGCGCTCCGAACAAATATGTTCAGAGCGTGTAACAATTTTTTAAGAAAGTATCATTTTGTAGAGCTTAACGGACCATTCTTGCAAGAGTTCTGCCGGCCTTCTTTGAGCTCCAACTTAACCATGCTAGAGCCCTTGCTGCGCATGTACCAGCTACTGAGCCTTTGGCTGAGCCTCAGTCTTTGGGACACAGATGAGCATGGTCCTGCCGTACTGGTCGGTGTAATTGCAGGTAAAGAGCGTAAGAACATGGTCGGTGCGAGAAATAACATCTGCTGCATCAGAACGAGAACTTACTGCCCTAGAAAGTCTATCTTTTAAGTAAGACCTGAACGCATCGACAGAATCGAAGTTAAACTGCCTGACTTCCTCGTCATCCTCGTCAGTGTGATAGGTAAACACAGGCTCCAGCTCATATGTCTGAGTAGGTGTGACGTACCAGATAGTCTCGACCTTATCAAAGGTAGACTGGTCATTCATTGCTCCGATGTACTGGAACATTGAGCCGTTTCTCATATGGTGACCATAGAGAATGGTCTGCTGGTCAGTAAGGCCGTTTGGGTTGTTCTGGTAGTCCATGAAAATCTGACCGCCGATTGACCACTCGCCTTTTGCGTTTGTGTGCAGGTAGTGGTCGTTATCTGTGGTTTGATAAACAGGGTAGTTGACCTGCGTATCTGGAATCTGAATCCAGCCGACTACCTGGTTATTTACTGCCTGAAGACCAGCCCAATCAATAACTGGAGCTTCATCTTTTTTCTCGGAAACTGTTGCATATGTTGCAAGCTCTTCGTTGATGACATCTTGCTCGTGATACTCAAGCTGAGTCTTGCCAAACATAACGCCAGCAACAACCAAGAGTCCAATGCCCACTACCAGTAAGATTGTGGAAAGGATGTAGGCAAAACCCTTCTTCTTAGCGGGTTTCTCGCCAGACTTTTGAGAAGAGCTTTTCTTGTTGTTATCTTTTTTTGAAGAAGCTGAGCTTTTCATAGAAGCCATCCTGACGGCAGTTTTTGAGGTGTGAGTATTTCCAGCCGGCTGATCAGCGGCGGCGAATGAAGCAAAATGCTTGCCGTTTTTTGATTCCATGCACTTCCCTTCTG
>CAKARF010000123.1 GCA_916720465.1 uncultured Atopobium sp.
CCGTTCTCAAGCCTTGAAAGGTGGAGCATGGCATCTACCAGGCGAGAAAGACGTCTGCTCTCAGACACAATGTTTTCCAGGCGCTCTTCATCCGCGGGTAAGATGCCATCTTGAATTGCTTCGACGGTAGCCATGATAGCCATGAGTGGTGTTCTGAGTTCGTGAGCTACATCGCTGGTCAGACGGTGTTCCAGCTTAATGTCTCTTTCGAGTGAAGACGCCATGTCGTCGAAGGTTTCTCCCAGGCGCCCCAGTTCATTCTCGCCACGGATGCCTGAACGAGCAGCAAGATTACCACTTCTAATCTGAACAGCTGTCTCGGTAATACGACGCACGGGCTTGGTGAGCGAGCGCGAGGCCAAAATGCCAATCAATCCAGACAGAGAGATTGCAATAGCTGCAGCAAGACTGATTGCCTGGTAGGAGCCATTACGGAATGCAATATCTCGCTGGGTCAAGAACGGCTCAGAGCCAAACGTCCAGATACGAATGCTGCCTACAGCCTCTCCTTGCAAGTTTTGAACAACTGCATACACCACAGAGTCGCCTGTCTGAGGACCAGATAGCGAACTGTTTACGCCAGATCGACGTGCATTTGGCGCCGAGTCGTCATACAGCACCACGCCAGAAACGTCTAAAACCTGGATGCCAATATCGGGATTAGACGATGAGGCCTGGCGTGCAATGGAAAGTACGTCAGCGTTCCAGCCTTCTGCGCGCGCGTATGCTTGAGACATATTAAGCGCAGTGTTATCGACAGTATTCTGCAAGTTCTCCCTGGTATAAGCAGTAAAGCGACTCTCCCACACAATACCCAAGACAGAAATAAGCACCAAAACCGTCATGACTGCGGTCAGCGCAAAGAAAACCGCCATGCGGGTGGTAAAGCTCTGAGTACCAACGGGATCAGGCTTAATAGTTTTGTAAGAACCCTCAGTTTCCGGAGGGTTCTTAAGAGAATTTGAATGATGTTTCTTGAAGAGCGCCAAAACTCTAGAGCTTAGGACTCGTGGCTAGCGTTGCCAGCCTCAAAGCGGTAGCCAACACCGTGAACAGTGAACAGCCAGTTAGGATTACGAGGGTCGTCACCAAGCTTTGCACGCAAATTCTTGACGTGCGAATCAATAGTGCGCTCATAGCCCTCAAAGTCATAGCCCAAAACCTTCTTGACAAGCTCCATACGCGTGTACACGCGGCCAGGATAGCGAGCAAGGGTAGTAAGCAGTTTAAACTCTGAAGCGGTAAGATCAACTTCCTCGTTGTTAATGAGAGTCTTGTGACCAGAAATATCAATGGTAAGCGTACCGTAATCAAGCACATCAACAGCAATCTCTGGCTCAGAATACGTACGGCGGAACAGTGCGCGAACACGTGCCACCAGCTCACGAGGTGAGAAAGGCTTGACAAGGTAGTCATCAGCACCAAGCTCAAGACCAATAATCCTGTCTTCTACCTCACCTTTTGCGGTAAGCATAATGATAGGCACATTGGAGGTATCTCTGATTGCACGGCAAACGCGCTCTCCAGAAAGCTTTGGAAGCATAAGGTCAAGGATAACCAGGTCAAATGCATGTTTCTCAAACTCTTCAACTGCACTCTGACCGTCGCCAACACCCTTAACAACGTAATTTTCGCGCTCAAGATATGCTGAGACGGCGTCACGGATGACTTTCTCATCTTCGACAATCAGAATTTTCTTCTCGTCGGAAGCCATCGTCTCCCCTTTTCTTTTGCCCTGAATGTATGTGCTTATGGCACATTACGATTATTCATTAATTATTTGTATTCATTCTATCGCTATGCCTACAAATAATCTACAAAGAAAAAACACGAACTGTCACGGAAGCAGGATATCCGCTGGTAGGGTCTTTAACAGTGGAGTAGGTTACAAAAGAATCACAGTTGCCTTCTCGAGCGGGGAATTCTCCGTAATCAACGCTTCTATCCATTGAGTAGAGCCAGTTTGCCGTTTGATTCTGTGTATCAACAAGCACGTAAGAAGCACGGCTCTTAACTATATAAAGGCTACCTTTACCTGCAGCTATTGCATAAGGCTCGCGTTCAATGACGTAAGGATTTTCTCCTGAAGCGGGCAAGATATACGTTCCCATCTTGCCCAAAAGACCGCCCGAGTCATAACTTGCTTCAACAGACACAATGAACTTATCGTCTACGCGACTTGCTACAAAAGGCTTAACAGATTGAGGCATAACAAGCTGGTCAACCTTGGTTTTGAGGTTATCGCCCAGCAGGTATGCCGTAACGCCATAAAAGGTACCCTCAGAAGCACGGACTCGAGGAGTAAGGGTGACTACGCCCTTAGAGATAGACGGTGCAGTAGCAAATCTACCTGGAGATTCAACGGCATCCGTTCCCTCAGAATCACCTACACGCCACACGTAGCAGTGAGAAGACTCGCGGGTTTTCTCGCCCGAAGAAGAAGGCTGGACAAGCCAAACCACCTTATCGTCTCCGCAGGCAAATGGAGCCGGATCCCAGTTTTTATCGGCCTTGTACAGTACCTTTGCGTCACCTGTGAGCTT